>JBJTWS010000162.1:0-3349 GCA_046081905.1 Synechococcus sp.
GACGAAACCGAAGTTCTTCAGCCTGTCGATCCGTTTCTTCGTTTTCGCATCCGGGCTCACGATCGCTCCACCCTCAAAGGTGCTGAACACATTGGTGGCATGAAAGCTGAGCACCGAGAGGTCGCCGTGCTGCAGAAGTGATCCGCAATGGCACTGCACTCCGAAGGCATGGGCAGCGTCGTAGATCACCTTGAGGTTGTAGTCGTCGGCGATGCGCTGAATCGCCTCCACATCGCAGGGGAAGCCGTAGCAGTGCACCGCGAGGATCGCCGTGGTGCGTGGCGTGATCGAGGCCTCGATGCTGGCGGGATCCAGGCCGAAGCTGCCCTCCTGGATGTCGGCGAACACCGGCTCCAGACCGTTCCAGCTCAAGGCCTCGCTGGTGGCCACGAATGAGAAGGGTGTGGTGATCACCTCGCCCTGCAGACGCAGGGCCTTGAGGGCGATCAACAGCGCCAGGGTGCCGTTGGCGAACAGGCTGATGTGCTTGACCCCGAGATAGTCGCAGAGCTCCTGCTCCAGTTGCTCATGCAGCGGGCCACCATTGGTGAGGATGCGGCGATCCCAGATGCCCTCCATCAGGGCCACCACATCCTCCAGTGGTGGCAGTGATGGTCTGGTGACGTAGATCGGTTCGTCGGTCATGGTTGCTCGGCAAGGAGCTGGAGCGGTTCAGCGTGGCCATGCAGGTTCCACTGGGCCCTGAGCAGGAGCTCCGTGGAGATGTCTCCCTCCGTCCAATGGGTGAGGCCCACATTCACCTGCACACGGACCTCATCCGGGAGTTGGGCGGCCTGCAAGAGGCGAACGAGATCAGCCGACAGCACCTCCGCATCGTGGATGGCGGTGTGGGGCATCACCAGCAGCAGTTGGTGCGGATCAAGGGCGCCGATGACATCGGTGTCGCGGAGGCGTTCGCGCAGCAGGCGGGTGAGGCCATGCATCGCTTCGCGGGTGAACGGATGGAGCACGCCGGAGGCATCGCGGAGCGGATCCAGCTGCAACAGCATCAAGCTGAGCTGCACCCCATAGCGCCGGCACTCCTGAATGGAACGCTCCAACAGCGCCAGGATCTGGCTGCGATTCCACACACCTGTGTGCTCATCGATCTCAGCCTGCTGGCTCTGCTCCAGCCAGAGGCGGCGATAGAGCCCATCGGCACGCATCAGCGTGGTGTGGTTGCCCCGTTGAATGATCTCGCCCTCCCGCAGCACAATGATCTTTTCGGCATGCACCACCGTGCTGAGCCTGTGGGCAATGATCAGCACCGTGCGGTTCACCTGCAGGCGGCGGATCGCATTCTGGACGAGGCGCTCGTTCTGAGAATCGAGCGCACTGGTGGCCTCATCCAGGATCAGCAGATCCGGGTTGCGCAGGATCGCCCGGGCCAGCGAGAGGCGCTGGCGCTGGCCGCCGCTGAGGCGATAGCCACGTTCACCAACCAGGGTGTTGTAGCCATCCGGCAGGGCACCGATGAAGCCGGCGCACTGGGCGGCCACGCAGGCGGCCACAATGTCACCCTCGCTGGCCTCGGGAACGCCATAGGCAATGTTCTCGGCAATCGTGGCATTAAACAGAAACGTATCCTGACTGACGACACCCAACCGCCGCTGCCAGCTGGCCAGGTCAAAACTGCGCAGATCCTTGCCATCCAACAGCACACTGCCCTCGCTCGGGTCATAGAGGCCCACCAGCAGATCGGCGATCGAGCTCTTGCCCGAGCCGCTCGGGCCGACAAGAGCAATGGTGTTGCCTCGCGGAATCACCAGATCGATGGCGTTGAGGGCGAGAGGCCCTTCCTGGTGATAACGGAGTGTGATGCCGGCGAGATGGATCTGCTTGCGCAGACCAGGAAACTGCTCACCGCCTTGGCGCACGAAGTGCTTGTCTTCAGGGGTGAGGAGATTGTTCAGCCGGCTCAGCGTTCCCGAGAGGGAGGCCAGGTAGGTGAACACCCCAGCGGTGGAGCCGAGCCGACCATTGAGCCGCTGAAGCGCGAGCACGAAGGTGACCAGGCTGGGCAGGATTCCGGAGGTTTTGCCGCCGAAGAACAGCACACTGCCGGCACCGATCACGCAGATGGCGAGCATCGGCAGAAATCCCGTGATCGGACCGATCAGTTCGGTGAGCTGGGAACGGCGGCGTAGGGAATGTTCCAGTTCCCGCATGCGTTGGCCCATCCCCCGCTGCGCCTGCTGGAGCTGACCGGAGCTGTGCAGGAGGCGCAGGCCCTGGATGTCCTCCGTGAGGCGCACCGCGATCTCCATCTGAGCCACGCTGACGCGATGGGCCGTCTGGCGGATGCGGGGCAGCAACTGGCGCTGGATCAGCAGGATCGCAGCGGCCATGGCCACGGCGATGATCACCAGCCAGGGCGACAGGCTGACGAGGACGGTGAGGTACAGCGCGATCAGCAGGCCGTTGAGCAGCAACTGGTTGTAGTAGCCGATCACGATGCCGACGGCACCGGGCCCGCCACCGGCCACATCGGTGAGATCACCGACCCGGTAGCCGCTGGCACAAGGAAAACTGAAACTGAGGATGCGGCTGTGCAGCTCGGCCGTGATCAGCCGGGTGCACCGGGCTGAGAAGTAGCTGACGCTGAGGGCGTTGAGATAGCGGGTACCGCTCTGGAGGAGCTGCAGCAACAGGGCCAGCGAGAGGAGCAGCAGGAACAGTGGTGTGCGCGGGATGCCCTGGAGCAGGGCCGTGAGCGCAGCGCTGCGGCTGATCAGCGGATTGGTGGCCCAGTCGATCGAGCCGGAACTGGCCAGCACCTGAACGGCCAGGAACACCACGGCAAGGGAAGCCCCTTCGCTGAAGGCCTCAACCAGGGAGGTGGCGAAATTCACCACCAGCAGGCGCCATTGGCGGCGGCCGGTCTGCCGAATCAGTCGCGCAACAGGGGTGGGTTTCAGCAGGCGTCGCAGACGCAGCCTGAGTTGGGGCAACACAGACCCGTTAGCCAAGCGAAACAACTGGTAGCCGAACATGCATGGCCATCAGAGGAGGCTCAGATTCCAGATGCACAGAGTGAGCTTAAGCGGGGAAAAGATAGCAGCGCGAAGGGCGCGATACTCAATCATGGCAGAGACTCAGAGCAAGAGATATAGACAACAGACAAGCTGACACAAGGAGATCCTGTGCGTGAGGCGGACGAGAGCGAAATCGTCGTCTCAGCCTGAGCTCTCAGGCTAGACAAGAAACGTAGAACGCACAACCAATCAGCGGCTGTGCTGAGGGGCTCGAGGGACATCAGCCAAGCAGCGCCAGGTGCTGCGGCAGGGGATTCGTGCCCGGATGAACCTGGCTCACGTATTCCAGGGCCTGCTGCCGGCTCAGACCCCGG
>JBJTWS010000163.1:0-21794 GCA_046081905.1 Synechococcus sp.
CTGGCGGGCCCGCACCAGCGGGCTGGTGAGCATCAGCTCGCTGCCGAGGGCCAGGGCGCCGAGCCGCTCGAGCACGGCGCGGGTGCGGCGCTCGCCGCGGAGCGTGAGGGCACGGCCCGCGTCCTCCCGCTCCGGTGTGCGTTCCTCGGCGATGCCGTGGCGCAGCAGCAGCAGCTCCCTCGCCCCGCTCATCCGGCCAGCTCCAGGCGGGCCCGCAGGCGCAGGGAATCGCCCTCCGCCTCCACCGCGAGGGCGGCGCCCTCCACGGGCTCCGCCAGGGGACCCCCCGCCAGACCCGAGAGCAGCTGCCAGGGGCGCCAGGTTTCGAGGAAGCGGCGGGCCGGTTCCGCCGCCATGGCCCGCTGCAGCGGCGCCGTGGGGGCCTCCAGGGCCGCCAGCTGGGCCAGGCGCCCCTGGGGGCCGCCGCGGCCCGAGCGCTGGGTATCGAGCACGGCGAGGTTCTCGCCCCACCAGGCCCAGCCCTCCGCCAGGGTGCGGGCGCCGGCGAGAGAAGCGGTGAGCTCCCGTTCGCCGCGGCCGGCGGCCAGGCTCAGGCGGGTCCACACCTGCACCGCCTCCGGGCTGCTGCCCTCCAGGGCCAGGGGCGCCATCACCAGGCCGCTGGCCTGCAGGGAGGCCTCCAGAGCCGCGGGGTCGGGGCGATCGGTGCCGCTGCCGAGCACCCAGCCCTCGGGGGTGTCGCTCCAGAGCAGGGGGCCGTCGTCGTGAGCGGCCACCAGGGCGGGCAGCGGCGAGGCGGGATCCGGATCCTCCAGGGGGCCAAGCCAGGGGGCCAGGGGGGACTCCAGCAGCGCGGCCGGGTTCTGCAGGACCAGGAGCTCGCGGGAGCCGCCCCGCAGCTGGGCCAGCAGGCCCGCCGGATCGGCGGGCTCCAGCGCCGGAGCGGGCCCCTTCCACTGCAGGAGGCCCTCCAGCCGCAGGTGACGGCCCTGGGGCCGCAGGGCGGCCACCAGTTCGCTCACCGTGTCGTCCGCCGCCAGGGACGCCGGCATCCCGAACCAGCGCCGCAGGGCCGCCGGCCGGGCCCGCAGCACCGCCACGCCGCGGCCCAGCTGCTCCAGGCGCTCCTGGAAGTGGGGGTCGGCGGCCTGGTTGAGTTCATCGATCTGGGACACATCAAGGGCCTGCTCGAGCACACCCCGGCCCGATCCGATCAGCACCAGGTCGTCGTCGATCAGGGCCGTGGCCAGCGGCGTGGGGTTCTGCCCCCGCAGGGCGCCGCGGCCGCTGATCAGGCCCATGCCGCGGTAGCGGCTGATCTGCAGGTCGGTGCCCGCCAGGCTGCGGGTCTGCCAGAAGCGCTGCAGAAAGCGACGGGCGCCCTGGTCGCTGCGACTGCGCAGGGCCAGCAGCCAGCCATCGGCGGCGGGCTCCTCGGCGGTGCCGAACAGGGCCAGGCTGACCTCGGGGCCGAGCCAGGAGGAGAGCTCCCCGCTGTAGTCGAGGCCGGCGGCGGCGAAGGCGCCATCGCGCAGGCGCTCCACCACGGCAGCGGCCGCGCGCCGCTCGCGGGTGGGGGCCACCGCCCGGGCATAGGTCACCGGCTGCTCGGCATCGGCCAGGAGATAGAGGGCCAGCGGAGCGGAGCGGGGCACGAAGCGGGCCGCCAGGGGCACCCGCAGCGGCTGGCGCTGCAGCTGCAGGGGGCTGCGCTCCCACACCAGCCACCAGCCCCCCAGGCCGAGGCCCAGCAACACCAGTGCCACCAGCAGCACGACCGCCAGAAAGGGGCGGACCTTCATGCGCCCTGTGCGAGGTGGCCCCATCTTGATGCCAAGCCCCTACCTTGGCCGCCCCGCCCCTCGCCCCATGGTCGACGCCAGCCCCGCCTCCATCAGTGCCCGGGATCTGCAGGAATGGCTGCAGGACCCGGCCCGGCCCCTGCAACTGGTGGACGTGCGGGAGGACGAGGAACTGCGCCTGGCGCAGCTGCCCCATGGGGTAGTGCACCTGCCCCTCAGCCGCTCCCAGGAATGGCTCCCCAGCCTCGGGGAGCGCCTCTCACGGGAGGAAGACATCGTGGTGTTCTGCCATGCGGGGGTGCGCAGCTGGCAGTTCGGCTGCTGGCTGCTGCAGGCCCAGGGCCACGAGCGGGTCTGGAACCTGCAGGGGGGCATCGATGCCTGGAGCCTCACGGTGGACGCCTCCGTGCCGCGGTACTGACGCAGGGGCTGCACAACCGGCAGGGCTGCCTACCATCGACGCCACCCGATCGGACCTGCGTCCCACCTGCCCGTGGACACCCTGCCCCGCCGACAACTGGAGGTGCTGCAGGCCACGGTGCGGCACTACGTGGACACGATGGAGCCGGTGGGGAGCAACACCCTGGTGCGGCGCTTCGGGCTGCCCGCCAGCCCCGCCACCGTGCGCTCCGCCATGGGCGCCCTGGAGCAGCGGGGGCTGCTCACCCAGCCGCACGTGTCGGCCGGGCGGATCCCCAGCGAGCGGGGCTACCGCACCTATGTGGATCAGCTGCTGCCGGCGCCGGGGTCGGCGGCGCTGCAGCTGGAACGGGAGCTCACGGGCCTGAGCCTGCAGTGGATGAGCCTCGACGACCTGCTCTGCCACCTGGGCCGCCGCCTCTCGGACCTCACCGGGCTGCTGAGCCTGATCACGCGGCCCCAGCGCCCGCGGCCGCAGCTGCAGGCCATCCGCCTGATCCCCAGCCACGACCGCCTGCTGGTGTTCCTGGTGCAGGGGCCAGCCCTGAGCAGCAGCCTCAACGTGCGCCTCCCGGGCGATCTGGAGCCCGAGCTGCCGGTGCTGGAGCGCTGGGCCAACGAGCAGCTGCGCAGCCACGGCCAGGCCGGCATCCCCTGGCAGCAGCTGCCCGGTGAACTGCTCCGTAGCGGCCACCTGCTGCGGGACGCGATCGCCAGCCATGCCCTCGGCCGGGCCGCCACCCCGGATCGCGCCCTGGCCACCGGCCTGGGGGGGCTGATGGCCCAGCCGGAATTCAGTCACACCGCCAGCCTGCGGCCCCTGCTGGAGCTGGTGGAGGAGAACCCCCAGAAGGTGCTCGGCCCCCAGGGCGACGCCATCTGGATCGGCAGCGAACATCCCGAGGAGGCCCTCCGCCACTGCGCCGTGGTGCAGGCCCGCTACGGCTGCGGCGACGGCAGCCACGGCCATGTGGCCCTGATCGGTCCGATGCGGATGGCCTACGCCACCGCCCGGGCCGCGGTCCAGTCGGTGGCCAGGATTCTGCAGCGTCTGCTTTCCTGAGGCGCTGGCTTCGCGCCCGCCCCCTCCGCCACGCCCACCTCGATGACCTATTGCGTCGGTTTCCTGCTGGATTCGGGGCTGGTGTTCGCGTCCGATTCCCGCACCAATGCAGGGGTGGACTACATCTCCACCTACAGCAAGATGCACGTGTTCCAGCCGGCGGACGACCGGCTGTTCGTGCTGCTGGCGGCCGGCAACCTGGCCACCACCCAGGCGGTGCTCAACCGGATCCAGCGGGATCTGCACGCCCGGGGCGTGAAGGGCGGCCCGGGGAATCGCCCGGGCGCCCCGGTGGGGGGCGGTGCCGGGCTCAACAACGAGATCGGCGGCATTCCGGCGGAGCCGGCGGTCTTCGCCGAGGCGGCCACGCCAGCCTCGGCCATCCCAAGGGCGGACGCAGCGGCCGTGGCGGAGGGGCCGGCCCCTGCCGGGAGCGCCGGGGAGGAGGAAGCCGGCCCGGCGGCGGCAGCCGGTGATCCGGAACACCACGACCTGCTCAGCGCCCGCTACCTGTTCGAGGCGGCCGACTACATCGGCCGGCTGAGCGTGGCGGTGCAGCAGGAGTTCGGGCCGGCGCTGCGGCAATCCGGAGCCAGCGCCGAGGCCACCTTCATCCTCGGCGGCCAGATCCGCGGCGATCGGCACGGCCTCTACATGATCTATCCCCAGGGCAACGCGGTGATGGCCACCCGCGACACGCCCTTCCTGCAGATCGGCGAGAGCAAATACGGCAAGCCGCCGCTCGATTTCGTGGGCCACTGCGGCCTCTCCCTGGAGGAAGCCGCCCGGCTCTGCCTGATCTCGCAGATCATCACGCGCCGCTCGAACCTCACCGTGGGGCCGCCCTTCGAGCTGGCCCTGGTGCCCCGCGATGAACTGCGGATCGCCCGGCGGGTGAAGCTCTCCAAGCGGGCTCCGGAGATCGGCCGCTCCCTGGATGTGTGGTCGCGGACGATGCAGGAGGGGCTGGCCCGCCTGCCCCGCTTCGCCTGGGAGGAGGACCCGCTCTGAGCCCCCCTCCCGGGGGAATCAGCCGCCAAGGCGGCCGCCCAGCCGCTCGGCCACGGTGTTCACGTCCTTGTCGCCGCGGCCGGAGAGGTTGAGCACCACCTCGGTGCCCGGGGGCAGGGTGGGGCAGAGGCTCTCGAGGGCCGCGAAGGCATGGGCCGTTTCCAGAGCCGGGATGATCCCCTCCAGTTCGCTCACCCGCTGCAGGGCGGCGAGGGCATCGTCGTCGGTGACGGCGAGATACTCGGCCCGGCCGATCTCCCGCAGGTAGCTGTGCTCCGGGCCAACGCCGGGGTAATCGAGGCCGGCGCTGATCGAGTGGGCCTCCTGCACCTGCCCCTCGGCGTCCTGCAGCAGCAGGCTCATGGCGCCGTGCAGCACCCCCAGCCGCCCCTCGGTGATGGTGGCGGCATGGCGGCCGCTGGCCACCCCCTCGCCGGCGGCCTCCACACCCACCAGGCGCACGGAGGTGTCCGGCACGAAGGGGTGGAAGAGGCCCATGGCGTTGGAGCCGCCGCCCACGCAGGCCACCAGCACGTCCGGCAGCCGGCCGAAGGCCTCCTGGCACTGGGCCTTCGCCTCCTGGCCGATGCAGGCGTGGAAGTCGCGCACCAGCATCGGGTAGGGGTGGGGACCCGCCACCGAGCCGAGGATGTAGTGGGTGCTCTCCACGTTCGTCACCCAGTCGCGGATGGCCTCGCTGGTGGCGTCCTTGAGGGTGGCGGTGCCGGCCGTGACGGGCTGCACCGTGGCGCCGAGCAGACGCATGCGGAACACGTTGAGGGCCTGGCGGCGCATGTCCTCGGCGCCCATGTAGATCACGCACTCCAGGCCGAAGCGGGCGCACACGGTGGCGGTGGCCACGCCGTGCTGGCCGGCGCCGGTCTCGGCGATGATCCGCTGCTTGCCCATGCGCAGGGCGAGAAGGGCCTGGCCGAGGGCGTTGTTGATCTTGTGGGCGCCGGTGTGGTTCAGGTCCTCGCGCTTCAGCCAGATGCGCGGACCCCCTTCGGGACGGGCGTAGTGGGCGGTGAGCCGCTCGGCCTCATAGAGCGGGGTGGGCCGGCCCACGTAGGTGCGCAGCAGATGGTTCAGCCGGCCTGTGAAGGCGGGATCGGCCCAGGCCTCGGCGGCGGCGGCCTCCAGTTCCGCCAGGGCCGGCATCAGGGTTTCCGGCACGTACTGACCGCCGAAGCGGCCGAAGCGGCCCGCCGGGGTGGGGCGCACCTCCGGAGCCAGGACGGTGGCGTCGGGCTGCCCCGGGGCGGGGGTCTGCGGGGACAGGGTGCTGGTCACCGGCGGGCGGACGGGGTGTCTCCAGGGTAGGAAGCCACCCGCACCGATCCCTGCCCATGGGCGGCGAAACTGGGGCCAGTGGCGCGGTGGGCGATGGCCAAGGGCGGCTGGCAGGAATTCAGCAGTGCCGCGAGCCAGCAGCGGCCGGCGGCGGCCCCGCCGCCCACGCCGAAGGCCCAGCAGCGGGTACGGGTGCAGCGCACCCGGGCGGGCAAGGGCGGCAAGACCGTGACCCTGATCACGGGCCTCGAAGGCAGCGAGGCCGAGCGGAAGGCCCTGCTGAAGCAGCTCAAGGCCAGCGCCGGCACCGGCGGCACCCTCAAGGCCGGGGAGATCGAACTGCAGGGCGACCAGGTGGCCGCGGCCCTGGCGGCCCTGGAGAAAGCCGGCTACCGGGCCAGGCAGGCCGGCGGCTGAGGCCCAGTGGCCCAGGGCTGGGCATGAAAAAGGGCAGCAGTGCTGCCCTCCCTTCCCTCGATCGGGTCCCACAGCCACTCCCTTGAGGCACGCCCTTCAGGGCCTGCCTGAAGTCTGCTGCGGCGCGGCGCCAATGCCATAGGCAGAGATACCCGGCTGCGGAGAAAGAAAGGAGCGGCCGGCCCACACAACGAAGCCCGGAGCGGATGCCCCGGGCCCGATGGTCGATGGAATCCGCGCTGTTGCACTCGCGGAGCTGAACCGGCGCAGGCAATGGTGCGCAACGAATGGCAGTAGGCCGGAACCGCAGAGATGAATCTGCGAATGAAGCGGTAGTGAGATGGAAAAAACGCGAAGGAAACCTGGAGCCAGAAGATGGTGCGGAGTGGCCGGCGAAGGCGCCTGGGGCCATGCGTTCCAGTGGGGTTTCCATCCACCCGGGGGCACCTGGAGCGGCGCATCGGGCAGGCCAGGAGCGGGACAATCACCTCAAGGGCAATGCCGCGCAGGTCGGGAAACCAGAAATCGGAAAAGACTGTTGGAGCAGAGCCGGAACGTCAGCGCACTCCTGACGAATCGTCCGGGGGGGTGTCTTCCATGAACTGGAACCTCCGAATCCCGATGACGTCACGATCGCCCCGCCTCCGGCCGATGACAAGGGCTGCCACCGGCGGCGCAATGGCTCTTCACCAGCCGAGATTCAGCTTCATGAATGCGCCCTCATGGGCTCGGCGGCCCGCAGCGGCGGCAGACCGGCCAGCAGGGCCGGCCCCAGCGCGAGCAGCAGCGCAAGCACCTGGGCGAGCAGCTGGGCGAGCAGGGGAAGACGGCACCGCATCCGCCTCCATGCCGCCTTGGCCCGCAGGGATGGCTCCACCATCCGTCCTGGGTGCCAGGGATGCAACGGCGTTGCCCAGGGCGGGGGCCGATCTCAGCGGCGCAGGGCCCAGCGCAGCAGCGACAGGCCCAGGATCAGGCCGATGCCCACGTTCCAGGCCAGGGCCTCCCGCCGCCCCAGCCGCTCCAGCCAGGCGGGCAGCCGCCCCCGGTTCTCCTCCAGAGCCCTGGTGGCGAGCAGCACCAGCAGCAGGGGCAGCCCCAGGGCCAGCAGCAGTTCGGCGGTCATCCGGCTCCGGCGGCACCGTCGCCAGGGTACGGAGCCCCTCGGCGGAGACAATGGCCCCATTCCCCACGCCCCGCCTGCCATGCGCTCCCTGCCGCTGCACCTCGGCCCCGGCAGCGACCTGCGCCGCAGCCTCGAGCAGCTGGCGCGGGAGCACAACGGCAGCGGCTTCGTGCTCGGGGTGGTGGGGAACCTCTCCCAGGCGGCCTTCCAGTGCCCCGGCCGGCCCCAGCCCACCGTGCTGCAGGGCGACCTGGAGATCATCACCCTGCAGGGCACCGTCTCGCCCCAGGGGGTGCACCTCCACCTCAGCCTCTCCGACAGCGACTGCCAGGTATGGGGCGGCCATCTGGAGCCCGGCACCCTGGTGCTCAAGGGGGCCGACCTGCTGGTGGGTTTCCTGGAGGAGCCGACGATGCCGGCGGACGGACCGGCAACCGTGGCCGGAGCGGTGGCCGCCGCCGGACCGGCGCGGGAGCCGCGGGTCGCCGTGGCGGTGCTGCCGGGCTGCCCCTTCTCGGCCCGGGCCCTGCGGATGCTGCGCACCCTCAGCATCCCCCACCAGGTGCACAGCGTGGAGAACGAGGCGGAGCGCCGCGCCCTGCAGGAGCAGAGCGGGCTCACCACCTTCCCGCAGGTGTTCGTGGATGGCCGCTGCATCGGCGGGTACCAGGCCCTCACCGAACTCCATGGCCGCGGGGAGCTCGAGGCCCTGCGCTGAGCGCTCCCCGGGGGAAGGGGAGAATGCCTGCCAACGGCCCACCCGCACGCCTCCGATGACCGCCAGCCCCGCCTCCAATCCCGCCTACGGCGAGCTCACCAGCCGGGGGGCCTCCACCAACATCGTGTGGCACCACTCCACCGTGACCCGCGCCGCCCGGGCGCACCAGCGGGGCCACCGCAGCGCCATCCTCTGGTTCACCGGGCTGAGCGGAGCCGGCAAGAGCACCCTGGCCAACGCGGTGAACTCCGCCCTGTTCGAGCAGGGGCTGGCTTGCTACGTGCTCGACGGCGACAACATCCGCCACGGCCTCTGCAAGGACCTGGGCTTCTCCGACGCCGACCGGGAGGAGAACATCCGCCGCATCGGCGAGGTGGCCAAGCTTTTCCTCGATGCCGGCGTGGTGGTGCTCACCGCCTTCGTGTCGCCCTTCCGCGCCGATCGCGACCGCGCCCGGGCCCTGGTGGAGGCGGGCGACTTCATCGAGATCCACTGCGCCGCCGACCTGGATGTGTGCGAACAGCGCGACACCAAGGGCCTCTACGCCAAGGCCCGGGCCGGGGAGATCAAGGAGTTCACCGGCATCTCCAGCCCCTACGAGGAGCCGGAGGCACCCGAGCTGCGGGTCGACACCGGCAGCCAGAGCCTCGACGACTCGGTGGCCCAGGTGATCGCCTACCTCGAGGCCCAGGGCATCATTCCGGCGGCGGAGTGAGCGCTTCAGCCGCGGCCGGGGCGACGGGGGCCTGTGGTTCCTGAGTTTCCCCCCGCCGCAGCTGCTCCCCCCAGGCATCGAGGAAGGTCTTGAGGCAGCTGGCCGCCGGCACCGCCAGCAGTAGCCCGAGCAGCTCGCCGCAGCCCATCAGGCTGCCGACCCGGGCGCCGATCGGCAGGCTCACCAGCAGCCAGGCGGGCTGCAGCCCCACGATGCTGCCCATCAGCCGGGGCTGGATCACCTGGTCCACCACCTGGCCCACGCTGATGGCCGCCGCCAGCACCTCCAGGCCGGTGCGGGGATCCTCCAGAGCCAGCAGCAGGCTCACCGCCACGATCGTGACCGCACTGGCATAGGGGATCAGGGTGGTGAAGCCGATCGCCACCGCGAACAGCACGCCATAGGGGATCCCCAGCAGGGTGAACACCAGGATCTGCAGGCCGCTGAGGATCAGGGCCAGCACCACCTGGCCGGCGAAATAGCCGCGGAAGGTGCGCCCCAGGGTGGTGCTCACCAGCGGCAGCACCTCCGGCGGCAGCAAGAGCAGCAGGCCCGCCACGATGCCCTCGCCGCCCACCAGCAGGAACACCGCCAGCACCAGCACGATCACGGTGTTGATCGTGATCCCGAGGGTGGTGCCGAGCAGCAGCAGCAGCCGCTGGCTCAGCTGGCTGGCGATGCGGCTGGTGCGGGTGAGCAGGTCGCTGCTGAGGTCGCCGAAATCACTCGGCAGCCCCCGCTGGGCCGCCCATTGCTGGAGCTGCTGCAGCAGGTCTTCCCCCTCCGCCAGCCAGGTGGGCAGGGTGTTGATCAGCTCCCCGAGCTGCTGCACCAGCCGCGGCCCCAGCCACAGCAGCGCCAGCCCCCCCAGGCCCAGGCTGGCCCCCAGCACCAGCAGCAGCGCCAGCGGCCGGGGCAGGCCGCGGCCCACCAGCCAGCGGGTGGGCAGATCCAGCAGGAAGCCGATCAGCGCCGCCGTGAGAAACAGGGCCGGGAAGGGCGCCAGGGGGAGCAGCAGCTGGCGCAGCACCCAGAGGTTGAGCACCAGCAGTGGCAGGGCCAGACCGAAGCGCAGCCAGGGGGGCAGCACCAGGCGCTCGAGCATGACAGGGCCGGGAGGAAAGGGGGAATTCAGCCGCGGGGCATGCGCTCGAGGTAGGCGCCGCTGCCGAGGGCCTGCAGGCGGGAGTCCTTGGCGGTGACCTGATCATGCAGGTCGCGGCGGTACTCCTGCAGGCGGATGGCCAGATCCGCATCGGCCGTGGCCAGGATCTGCACCGCCAGCAGGGCGGCATTGGTGCCGTTGCCGATCGCCACGGTGGCCACCGGGATGCCCGCCGGCATCTGCACGATCGAGTGGAGCGAGTCCACCCCACCCAGGGCCCGGGTCTGCACCGGAACCCCGATCACCGGCAGGGTGGTGAGGGAGGCCACCATGCCCGGCAGGTGGGCGGCGCCGCCGGCGCCGGCAATGATCACCTTCAGGCCCCGCTTCGCCGCCCCCTGGGCGAAGGCCACCATCTCCAGCGGCGTGCGATGGGCCGAGAGCACCCGCACCTCCGGCACCACCCCGAAGCGCTCCAGCAGGGCCACACCGGGCTGGAGGGTGGGGAGGTCGGAATCGCTGCCCATGATCACCGCCACCCGGGCGGCAGTGGGAGCGGGCGAGGAAGCGGCGGCGGGATCCAAGGGCGACGGGCGGGACGGGTCCGGGGCCAGCCCCGGGGGTGAGGCAGTGAGGATGGCATCCCCTCGCCTGCCGTGCCGTCGGGCCGGCCCCTGCCATGCGCTGGCTCCGCCACGTCCGCCTGCCCCAGGCCTCCCCCTGCCGCCACGGCCGCCACCGCCTCTGGCGGGTGGGGGTGGACGGGGCGGGCCAGATTGCGGCGGTGGAGCCGATCCCGGAGGGCAGCGAAGCGGCCGGCGAGAGCTGGGGGGGCGACTGGCTGAGCCCGGCCGGGGTGGACCTGCAGATCAACGGCGGCCTGGGGCTGGCCTTTCCGGAGCTCACGCCCGCCGATCTGCCGCGCCTGCTGGAGCTGCTGGAGCGGCTCTGGCGCGATGGGGTGGAGGCGATCTGCCCCACCCTGGTGACCTGCGGGGTGGCGCCGCTGCGCCAGGCACTGGCCGTTCTGGAGCAGGCCCGCCAGCAGCACCGGCCCGGGCGCTGCCAGCTGCTCGGCGCCCACCTGGAAGGGCCGTTCCTCAACCCAGCCCGCCGCGGCGCCCACCCCGAGGAGCACCTGGCCACCCCCAGCCTGCAGGCCCTGGAGGAACGCATCGCCGGCTTTGAGGATCAGATCGACCTGGTGACGCTCGCCCCGGAGCTGGAGGGCGCGGCGGCGGTGATGACCGCCCTGCGTGCCCAGGGCATCGTGGTGAGCCTGGGCCACAGCGCCGCCAGTGCCGCCGAGGCCGAGGACGCCTTCAACGCAGGCGTGACGATGCTCACCCACAGCTTCAACGCCATGGCCGGCCTGCACCACCGGGCCCCGGGGCCGGTGGCAGCGGCGGCTCTGCGGGGCGACATCGCCCTCGGCCTGATCGCCGATGGCGTGCACGTGGATCCGGCGATGGCGGTGCTGCTGCAGCGGCTGGCCCCTGGGCAGGTGGTGCTGGTGAGCGATGCCCTGGCGCCCTACGGCCTGGGAGAGGGCCGCCATCGCTGGGATGAGCGGGTGCTGCTGGTGCAGGACGGCAGCTGCCGACTCGAAGATGGCACCCTGGCCGGGGTGACCCTGCCCCTGCTGGAGGGGGTGCGACGACTGGCGAGCTGGGGTGTGCCCGCAGGCCAGGCGATCGCCGGCGCCACCGTGCTGCCCCGGGCGGTGCTGGGGGACGAGCGCACCGCCTCAGAACTGCTGCTGGGGATGCCTCTGGGCGAGGGGCTGCGCTGGAACCAGGGGAGGGATGGGCTCAGCTGGCGGCGGGCGTCCGGACCAACCTGACCCCTTGCCTAGGGCACCGGCCAAGCCGCCGCCGCAATGGGAGCCCATCGGACCTGTTTCGCCGGCGAGGGCAGCCAGCGCCCGGCTCCGCGGCCAGGCTGGGCAGGCAGGACACCCGGGGAACACTCTGCCGCGCACCATGGCGTTTCACGACATGGCCTCCCTGCCACCCGCTGCGGTGGCAGCCGTGGCCCAAACCTGTGAAGCCTTGATCACCGCCGAGGGACAGGAGCAGGCCACCCTCCGGGAGCGGCAGCTGCTCGCCACCCTGTTCCTCGACCTGCTTGGCCAACCCTGGCCTGCCCAGCCAGCCGCCACCATGCCGGTAGGCCTGGCGGGACTGGTGCTCAGCCACCGCCAGAGGCAGGAGGTGATGCAGCTGCTCACGCTCCTGGCCTTTCTGGAACCGCGGCTCGATCAGGCCAAGGTGCAGCTGCTGGAGCGCATCGCCGCGGAACTTCAGGTGGAGCCTGGGGTGGTGGCCGATCTGGAGCAGGTGTGCCGCGGGCACGTGCTCAGGGCCTTCGGCGACATGTATCGCCGCACCTTCGCGGCGTTCAACAACGACGGCGTGGTGCAGGGCTATGCCCGCTTCATCCTGCCGATGCTGGGGCTGGGCATCGATCGCGAGCACGAAAGCCGCTACGCCGCCCTGGCCGCCTCGCCCGCCGGCAGCCTGGGGGCGGGCCTGCGCGCCTATTACCAGCACAACGGGTTTCCCTTTCCCGGCAGCCGCAAGGGGCTTCCCTACGCCTACGTGGCCATCCACGACGTGCACCATGTGATCGGCGGCTATGCCACCGATCCCGACGGCGAACTGCAGGTGCTGGGCTTTTCGATGGGACTGTTCCCCGATCACGCCCTGCTGATTGCCCTGCCGGCGCTGTTGCAGTTTCAGATGGGCGTCGCCGATCCCCTGGCGGGAAGCGTGGCGCCGAAACTGAAGGATCAACTCGATGCCCCGACCTTCGCCCAGGCTCTCCAGCGGGGTGCGGCCACGACCGGGCCGATCCGCGATTTCCATTGGGACTTCTGGCCCTGGATCGACCGTCCCCTGATCGACGTGCGCCGCGATCTGCAGGTGCTTCCGGCCAGCGGCGCTCCTTAGGATCCGGCAAATTCCAAGGCCCATGGCCGCGCTCGATGCCCACCACCACCGAAACAGCTGCCGAAAAAGCCGAGGTCAAGAGCTACTTCGAGAGCACGGGCTTCGACCGCTGGAACCGCATCTACAGCGATTCCGATGACGTGAACAAGGTGCAGCGGAACATCCGCCTCGGGCACCAGGAGACGGTCGACAACGTGCTCGCCTTGCTGCAGGAGCAGGGCAACCTGGCGAGCCGCAGCTTCTGCGACGCCGGCTGCGGCGTGGGCAGCCTCTCGATCCCCCTGGCCCAGCTTGGGGCGGGCTCCATCGCCGCCAGCGACCTCTCGGAGGCGATGGTCAGCGAGGCCAGCCGGCGGGCCGTTGACGCCGGCATCAGCGGCACCCAACTGCAGTTCACCGCCTCCGACCTGGAGAGCCTGGAGGGCCGCTACGACACCGTGATCTGCCTGGATGTGTTCATCCACTACCCCCAGGCCCCGGCCGAGGAGATGGTGCGCCACCTGGCCGGCATGGCCGAGCGCCACCTGATCGTGAGCTTTGCCCCCTACACCCCCCTGCTGGCGATCCTCAAGGGCATCGGCCAGCTGTTTCCCGGCCCCAGCAAGACCACCCGGGCCTACACCCTGCGCGAAGACGGCATCGTGGCCGCGGCGGCGGCCGCCGGCTTCAAGCCCGTGCGCCGCAGCCTGAACCAGGCCCCCTTCTACTTCTCGCGGCTGATCGAATTCGAGAAGGGGGGCTGAGGCTCCAGCAGCAGGGCCTGGCTGTCGCGCAGCGCCATGGGCTCCTGGCCCGCCAGGGCCTGGGGCGACAGCTCCAGCCCCGGTGAGGCGAGCCGCAACGACCAGCCCCCCGGGTGCTGCGGGAAGAGTTCCATGAGGCGCACGGCCATGGGCTCCCCGCCCATGTGGGCCACCAGGGCCACCCCGTCCGGCGGGGCCTCCCCGGCGGCGGGAGCCCAGCGCAGCCCGTAGAAGATCGTGGTGGCGGGGGTGGCCAGCAGATCGAGCCGCTCGGAAGGGGCGAGGTTGCCGGCCAGCCAGGGCCCGGCCTGGCGGAACCGGCGCAGGGCGAAGTTGAACTGCGCCTGCTCCACAGACACCCGACCGGCATGGCGCCAGACGTTGCAGGCCTCGTGCATGTCCTCCATGAAGCGGCGGGCGAAGCCCTTGAGCCAGGCCACGTCGATGCCGCTGCTGCCGGGCGGGGCCGGTGCCGCCGGGCCGGCGCACTCGGCCATGCGTTCGAGGTCGTAGTCGGTGGCGGCGATGGCCTCCACCAGGGCGGCGAGGAAGCGGCGCAGAGCCGCGAGCTCGGCGAAGCCCAGTTGCTTGAGGCGGGGGAAGAGGGCTGGATCGCCGTAGAGATCCGGCGTCAGCTGCCAGTTGAGGAAGCCGGGGGCTTCCTCCGCCACCACCTTCACGCCGTAGCGGTCGTCGGTGTTGCGGAAGAAGCCCCAGGGGGCCCGCAGGAGGCAATGGATGAAATCCATCGGCAACCCGGGCGCGAAGCCATAGGTAAGGGCGCCGATCGCCGGGTTGTCGTAGGCATTGGCCAGCACCGCGGGCAGATCGGCACCGAGGCGGCGGTTGATCGCTTCGGTGGGATCCACCTGGGTGCCGCGCCGCAGCGTGTCGTGGTTGCCGCAGCCGGTGATCCAGCAGGCACCGAACTGCATCTTTTCGCAGACGCGGCGCCACTTGCGGGCCCAGAAGCCCTCCAGGGCCGGGGTGTTGTGGGCAAAGATCAGCGGGCCCCACTGGTAGGAATCCGGCCGCAGTTCCACCAGCTCCTGGTAGGTGGAGATCTCCTCCCAGCCCTCGGCCGGCCAGGGGCGGCCATCTTCGTAGATCACGAAGGGGCGCCAGCGGTGGCCATCGATCTCCTGCACGAGATCGCCCATGGCCAGGAGATAGGGATCGTCGTATTCGACCCGGCCGCTGATCGGGTTGAAGAACGTGAAATCCTGGCCGCCGTCGATGCGGATGCCGTCGGCGCCGGTGTTCACCTTGCGGCGCTGCATCTCCAGCAGGATCGCCCGCACCACCGGGTTCTGGTGGTTCACATCCTGGCCGTACATGTTCGGCCCCTTCAGGAAGCGGCCGTTCAGCAGATCGATCGCCTGGTTGTCGGCGTGGCCGTACACCAGGTCGTAGATCACCCGGACCGGGCCGGTGGGAAAGGTGTGCAGGGTGGCGATGAACTCCACCAGTTCATCGGGGCGCAACGTTTCCAGCAGGGCGGGATTGGTGGCCGCCCCCCCGAAGATCACCACGTCGTAGCCCCAGTTCTGCAGATCCGGCCGCCGCAGCCGCACCGGCACCGAGCCGGATTCGCGCACGATGCCTTCGGTTTCCGGGTCCACCACGCCGCAGGTGGCGGACTCCAGCACAAAGAAGCCATCCGCCTCACCCAGGCCGCCCCGGTATTCCACAGTGGGCTCCGTGGGCAGGAGCTGCACCGCGTCGTAGCCGAGGAAATTGGTTTCTGCCGCCGAGAGTTCCTCCGCCGCCGTGAGCTTGCGGGCCAAGTCGCGGTAGAGGGCCGTGAGTCCGGAGAGGTAGCCGTTCGGTGAGGCCGTGCGGATGTGGAGTTGGAGGATGTTGCGGGGCGGCGGCACCGGGGCATCGCTCTCCCCCAGGGCTTCGAAGTAGGCCCGATCGGCGCGGCTGCGCTGCAGGGCCTCCAGGTCGTAAAGCTCGGCCGGGGCGAAGACGCCGAAGGGGAAGGAGGCCCCGAGGCAGTCGCCGAGGCTGCACACGGCATTCGTTTCCGGGCTGAGATAACGAAGCCAGTAGAGCGAACCGATCGCCCCGCGGCGGCCGGGCTGCAGTCCCCGCAGCACCCCCCAGTGGTAGTCGCCCTGGGGGCGGAGCTGCACGTAATCGCGGCGGAAGCGCACGCTCTGCTCCGGCAGGGCCGGATCGATCGCCTCCTGCGGCGTGAACACCTCCAGCACGATGTTCTTCGGCTGAATCACGCCACCGGAGAGCTCCGGTGTCCAGAAGCCGATCTCCGCCAGGCCGTCGGGCCGAACGCGGGCGCCGAGGCGGGTGGCGAGCTGCCGGGCCTTCTCGAAGGTGGAGGTCTCACTCGCCTCGATCGCCTCCGCCCAGGCCAGCAGCTCCTCGGTGGGCCCGGCCTCCAGGCCGATCGCGTCCGTTGGGATGGCAAGCATCGACAAGCGGCGGCGATCCGGCCACCCTCACACGGGTTCTGCCTCAGCCGCTGCCGTAGGCGATCTGGCACACGGCATTGAGCAGTTGGGCCTGGTCCGCCGTGGCGGGGGGCTGGCCCTGGAGCAGGCCCTGGCGGCAGTCGGCCTGGGCGTAGCCGTAGGTGCCTCCCGCGGTGGCGTAGGCAAAGCTGGCGGCCGCGGGGGACACGGCCTGGATGGAGGCGTAGTCGAGCTGGAGGGTGGTCTGGGGAACCACGATCACGGTGGATTGAGCCTCCACGGCCGCATCCACCTGGGCGCTGATCATTGCCGCCGTGGTCAGGCTGCCCACCCCCCAGGTGGCCGCCCGGGCGCCCCACCAGCCCCAGCCGGCTGGGTTGACCCGGTACCAGCCGGTGGTCCAGGGGCGCGCCTGCCAGTAGCGGCCGCCCTGCCAGGCGGGATTCCAGGTGCCCACCCCCGGTCCCCGCACCACGCCGGCGCCGGGCGCACCCCAGCCGGCTCCGGGCCGCACGCCCCGACCCGAGGCGGGTCCGCCCACGGCACCCCCCCGCACGGGACGGGAGGACGCCGCCGGTGGCACCAGCAGCAGCGCAAGCAGAAGCAGGGTCAACCCGCGGGATCGGAGGGAATCGAACATGGCGAGCCGGCAGCACCCCCAGTGCTAGCCAGATCGCAGCCGGATTCCCCGGGGAGCCGCAGCTCCGGCGGCGGTGGTGCTTCCCACTCCCACAGGCCGCCCTCAGGCCGCGGCACCTGCAGGCGATGGGCATGCAAGTGGTACCCCCCCGCACCGGGCAGCCCATCGGGCCGGGCCTGCCCGCCGGGGAGGTAGAGGGGATCCCCCTGCAGGGGCGCTCCGATCGCGGCGGTGTGGATGCGGATCTGGTGGGGGCGGCCGGTGGCGATCTCCACGTCCACCAGGCAGGCCTCCGGGAGGCGCCGCCGCAGGGTGAGCCGGCTGTGGGCCTCCAGGACGACCATGGAGTCCGTGGCGCCTTCGGCAGCGGCGGCGGGGCCGGCCGGAGCCGCGGCCCAGAGGGTGCCCAGCAGCGAGTGGGGCCGGCGGGCGATCGGGGTGCGGATCACGAGGCTCTCCCCCTCCGCCAGGGCCGCGGGCAGCGGCGCCGTGAGGGCGCGGTAGATCTTGCGGCAGCCGCCTCCAGGCTCTGGATCCCGCAGCAGGGCACTGAGCCAGGCCCGGGTGGCCGGCCGGCGGGCACAGACCAGCAGACCGGAGGTGTGGCGGCCGAGGCGGTGCACCGGCCGCGGCACCCCGGCGGGATCGCCGCTGTGCCGTGTTTCCAGCAGCCGCAGCAGGGTGTGCTCGGAGAAGCCGCCGGCGGGCAGCACCGGCAGGCCGCTGGGCTTGTCGAGCACGTACAGATCGCCATCGTCGAAGCGAACGCCCCACGACCCCGGTACGGCGGCCTCCTCCCAGGGGGGCCGATGCCACACGAGCCGATCGCCCGGCTGCAGCACCCCATCGGCCCGGAGCTGCTGGCCGTTCTGCAGCAGCTCGCCGGCGGCGATTCGCTCCCTCCACACCGCCGCACTGGAGTGGCCGTAGCGATCGGCCAGGAACGCCACCACCCCGGGCGCCGGGCCGAGGCGCTCCAGGTCCGCGGCGGTGATGCGGTCGCGGTAGGTGCGGCCGCCGTTGCGGGCCGCCGGCAGCCTCACTCCACCAGGCCGTGCTCGAGGGCGTAGCGCACCAGCTCGGTGCGGCTGGCGGTGCCGGTCTTGGTGAACAGCCGGCTCACGTACTTCTCCACGTTGCGGATCGAGGTTTCCAGGCGGCGGGCGATCTCCTTGTTCATCAGCCCCTCCGCCACCAGCTGCAGCACGCTCGCCTCCCGCGGCGTGAACTCCAGCCGCACCGCCGCCGGCGGCTTCATGCCGCCGCTGCTGGAGAGCAGGGAGCGGATCTCGGTGATCTGGCGGGCCATCTGGCCGATGTCCGCATCGGCGAAGCGGGCCGCCTCCGCCAGCAACCGCTCCTGGCGCCGCACCACGTTGTGGACGCGGGCCACCAGCTCATCGGGATCGAAGGGCTTGGGGATGTAGTCGTCGGCGCCGGCGTTGAAGCCGGCGATGCGATCGGCGGTCATCCCCTTGGCGGTGAGGAAGATCACCGGGGTGCCGCCGAGGCGCTCGTCGGCGCGGAGCCGCTGCAGCAGGCCGTAGCCATCCAGCCGCGGCATCATCACGTCGCTGATGATCACGTCCGGCAGCAGCTCCTGGGCGAGGGTCCAGCCCTCCTCCCCGTCGTTGGCGGTGGTCACGGCGAAGCCCTCGTCTTCGAGGTAGGCCTTCACCGCGGTGCGCAGGCCGGGCTCGTCGTCGACCAGCAGCAGCCGGGCCGGCGGCTGGGGGGCGGACTCGGGCGCCGGGGTGGGTTCGCTGGTCATGGCCGCAATCTATCGAGGGGCACCGGGCAGCACCTCCCGGCTCTCCACCACATGGCCGCTGTAGCCCAGCTGGCGGGCCACCGCCCCGAGGGTGGCCGGATCGCGGCCCGCCTGTTCGGGGAAGCAGCTGGCCCACCAGATCAGGTGGTGCAGGCGGTTGCCGGGGGTGATCTGGCCGCCGGGGTTGAGGGTGAGCAGGATCAGATGGCGGCCGTCGCTGGTGATCCGCATCGGCGTTTCCGGCGTGCAGCGGATCGTTTCGCTGCGCACCTTCACGTCATCCGGCATCTCCTCCCACACCTTGATCCGCCGCAGACCCGGCTGGCGCGGATCGACCTCCACGGCATAGACGCCGGTGGCCTGCTTGCCGCCCCGCACATCCCGCTCCTCCAGCAGCACCAGGCCCTGGGGACGGGCGAGCCGAGGGATCAGATTCACCGCCTGGGCTGTGCCGGGACGGGCGATCCAGGCGGCCGGGCCGGCGCTGGCCGCCAGGGCCAGCAGGCCCGCCAGGAGGGCCGGCGCACCGGGGCCAGCCGCAGGGGCGCCGGCGGCAGAGCGGGCGGGGGGCGGATTCGACAGCATGGCCCCATGCTCGCCTACCTCGACCACCACGCCACCACCCCCTGCGATCCGGCGGTGGTGGCAGCCATGGCCCCCTGGTGGAGCGAGAGCTTCGCCAATCCCGCCAGCCGCCTCTACCGCCCGGCCCTGCAGGCCGCCGCGGCGGTGGAGCAGGCCCGCGGCCGGGTGGGCCGGGCCCTGGGCCTGGCGCCCGAGGCGGTGGTGTTCACCAGCGGCGCCACCGAGGCCAACAACCTCGCCCTCAAGGGCGTGAGCGAGGCGGCGGCGGAGCAAAGCGGCGGCCGGCGGCGGATCGTGAGCCTGGTGAGCGAGCACCGGGCCGTGCTCGATCCCCTCGCCCACCTGGCCCGCCACGGCGTGCCGGTGACGCTGGTGCCGGTGCAGGCCGATGGCCTGGTGGATCTGCAGCAGGTGGAGGAAGCCCTGGCAGACGACGCGTTGCTGCTCTCGGTGATGGCCGCCAACAACGAGATCGGCGTGCTCCAGCCCCTGGCGGCCCTCGGCCGCCTCTGCCGCGAACGGGGCGTGCTCTTCCACTGCGACGCCGCCCAGGCGGTGGGCCACATCCCTTTGGAGATGGAGGCCCTCGGCCTCGATCTGCTCAGCCTCAGCGGCCACAAGTTCTATGGCCCCAAGGGGGTGGGCGCCCTGCTGGTGCGGCCGGGCCTGCGGCTGGCGGCGCAGCAGCAGGGCGGCGGCCAGGAGCGGGGCCTGCGGGCCGGCACCCTGCCGGTGCCGCTGCTGGTGGGGCTCGGCCAGGCGGTGGTGGGGGCCCTGGCGGACCGGGAGGAGCGGGCGGCCCGGCTCGGCACCCTGCGGGACCGGCTCTGGCGGGGCCTCGAGGCGCTGGGGGGGGTGCACCGCAACGGCGCGGCCGCGGCGCGGCTGCCCCACAACCTCAACGTGACCGTGGACGGGGTGGACGGCACCCGCCTGCACCAGGCGCTGCGGCGGCGGCTGGCGGTGAGCAGCGGCTCGGCCTGCAGCCAGGGCAGCCCCTCCCATGTGCTGGCGGCCCTGGGCCGCAGCCGCGCCGAAGCGGCCGCCTCGATCCGCTTCGGGCTGGGGCGCGGCACCACTGAGGCCGACATCGAAACGGCTCTGGAGGCGGTGACGGAGGTGGTGGGGCAGCTGCGCGGCGGCGGCTGAGCCGGCTCAGCCGGCCGTGAGCCAAAGGAAGCCCACCACCCCCACCAGGGCGAGCACCATCTGGGCCAGGCGGCTCACGAGCATGCCGGCCACCACCGCCAGCCCCACCTGGAGGGAACGGCGGAGCCGCGCGGCCGGCGTGGGAGCCAGGCTGGCCGGGGCGCTGAGCAGCTCCCCGAGGCTGGCCCCCAGCAGCGGCCCTACCAGCGCCCCCAGCAGCGGACCGCCCAGCGGCAGCGCCGGCAGCAGCCCCAACAGGCCCACCACCAGCCCCAGGGCGGCGCCGCCATAGGCCCAGCGGGTGGCCTGCAGCCGCGCCGGCCCCAGCACCAGGCCGAGGGCCTCGGCCCCCCAGCCCAGCAGCAGCACCACCACCGCCAGCAGCAGCGGCGGCCAGCCGGCCCCCCAGCCCACCGCCAGCGTCCACACGCCAGCCCCCAGGGGCAGCAGGGCCAGGCCGGGCAGCACCGGCAGCAGGGTGCCGGGCACTGCCGCCAGCTGGATCAGCAGGGCCAGCCACCAGAGAACGGAAGGAGACAGCAGGGACGCAGCCATCAGGAGGCGGGGCGGCGGCGGGCGATGCGCAGGCGGGCCGAGCGGCTGCGGGGGTTGGCCTCCTGCTCGGCGGCATCGGCCACCAGGGGTTTGCGGGTGACCCGCTCCAGCCGCTCATCGGCGAGGAAGGCGGTTTTGACGCGGCGATCCTCGAGGGAGTGGAAGCTGATGATCGCCAGCAAGCCCCCCGGCAGCAGCCAGTCGGGCGCCTGCCGCAGCAGCTGATTCAGCACGCCCAGCTCATCGTTCACGGCGATCCGCAGCGCCTGGAAGGTGCGGGTGGCGGGATGGATGCGGCCCCGCCGGGCCGCGGGCGGATAGCAGCCGGCCACCACATAGGCCAGCTCGGCGGTGCCGCGGGGCTGGGCGGGATCGTCCCAGGGACCGTGTTCCTTGAGCCGGCGGGCGATGCGGCGCGAGAGCCGCTCCTCGCCGTAGCCGTAGATCAGATCGGCGAGCTCGGTTTCGCCCAGGCGATCGAGCAGAGCGGCGGCGGTCTCGCCGGCCTCCGGGTTCATGCGCATGTCGATCGGACCATCGGCGCGGAAGCTGAAGCCCCGGGCCGCCACATCCAGCTGGGGGCTGCTCACCCCCAGATCCGCCAGCACCAGGGCGGCGGGTTCGCCCGGCCGGTAGGCGGCGAAGTTGGTGGCCACGATCCGCGCCCGATCGCCGTAGGGGGCCAGCCGCTGGGCCGCCGCGGCCCGGGCGGTGGGGTCCTGGTCCAGGCCGATCAGCCGCAGCGCCGGGTGGTTCTCCAGCAACAGGGAACTGTGGCCCCCACCACCGAGGGTGCAGTCGATCAGCAGGGGGCCGGCAACGCCCTCCGGCAGGGGCAGCGTGCGGATATCGGCGCAGGCCTCCAGCAGGGGCGCCGCCAGCACTGGAAGGTGGGCGAAGGCACCGGCCTCGGCGGCCGGCGGCGGCGGCGATGCGGGGGTGGAGGAGCGGGCGCGGGAGGCGGGCACGGCACGGAATGGCGGGGAACCGGAAGCCACGGAGCACGGCCCGACCCGGCAGGGACCTTCCTAAGATCGCGCCGTTCGCCCACAGTCCACGGCCCCATGACGCAGCTGGAGACGCGCACGGAGCCGATGGTGGTCAACTTCGGGCCGCACCACCCCTCGATGCACGGGGTGCTGCGGCTGGTGGTGACCCTGGATGGAGAAGACGTGGTGGATTGCGAGCCGGTGATCGGCTACCTCCACCGCGGCATGGAGAAGATCGCCGAGAACCGCACGAACGTGATGTTCGTGCCCTACGTGAGCCGCATGGACTATGCGGCCGGCATGTTCTACGAAGCGATCGTGGTGAACGCGCCGGAACGGCTGGCC
>JBJTWS010000164.1:0-4962 GCA_046081905.1 Synechococcus sp.
CATCGCGCCCTCCAGCCAGCTCTGCCCCCGTGGTGCACGGGACGGGCTGGTCGGCGCCATGCCAAAGCCGACACCGGCTGTGGATGGCATCGCCGTGTCCGTCGTGGCCGGCAGCAGTGGCCCTTGCTCTGCGGACGCTGGGGTCGATTGCTCAGCCTCCAGGTGGCTCAGTTTTCGTGTCGCCTCTGGCTCAGTATTGGATGTCGGCTGACAGCTCTGATGCTTCTTTGCCGTGCGCGCCGCCGCCGCTTCTCAGGGGGGCGGTGGCGTCGCCAGGGCCCGCTCCACCGCGGCCAGTAGCTCCTCCGCCGTGTCGCGGTTGCTGATCACCCGATCGGCCAGGGCCCGCTTGCGCTCCAGGGGCCACTGGGCGGCAATGCGCCGGCGGGCCTCGTCCTCCGGCAGGCCGTCGCGGCGGATCAGGCGCTGCCGTTGCTCGGTTTCGTCGCAGTCCACCAGCCACACCTCACTGCAGAGGTTCTCCAGCCCCGCTTCGAACAGCAGCGGGATCATCAGCACCACCGCTACCGCCTCGGCCCGCTGCTCCAGTTCCCGGCGGAAGCGCTCCCGCACCAGCGGATGCACCAGCTGCTCCAGCCAGCCGCGCTCGGCTGGATCGGCGAACACGATTCTGCCCAGGGAAGCGCGATCGATCGTCTCGGCTCCTGTGCCCAGGGCAGTGAAGTCCGCCACCGGCGGTCCGTAGCGATCCAGCACTGCCCGGGCTCCCGCACTTCCGGGCGCCAGGGCCTCGCGGGCGTAACGGTCGGCGTCGAGCACCGGCAGCGCGAAGTGCTCCTGCAGCAGCCGCCCCACGGTGCTCTTGCCGGTGGCGATGCCGCCGGTGAGGCCGATCCGGCGCTGCCGGCCCCGCCACCGCTGTGGCTGTGCCTGCCCCAGCAGCGGCTCCTCCATGCTCAGCCCCGCAGCAGGTTGCGCAGCCCGCGGGCCAGCAGGGTGGTGAGATCCTCCTCCAGCCAGTCGGCACCGCTGCCGTAGCCCCGGCGTTCCTCCAGGCTCTGGAGTTCCCGTTCCGCCTCCCTCCGCTCCTGGGCCTCCTGGCGCCGCCGCTTCTCCTCGAGGGCCTCCTCCTCCAGGCGCCGTTCCTGGTGGTGCAGCTGCCCGCCGGCGTGGGCCCACTCCATCAGCTGCCGCAGTTCGCCGGCATCGAGCCAGAGGCCATGCTCGCGGCAGCCATCCACGATCACCCCGCTGCGCTTGCCGTAGAGGCTGCGGTTCATCACATCGCCGCACACCGGGCAGCGGCGGTAGCGCAGCGGCTGGCCCCCGCTGGCGCTGGCAGCCTGCTCCACCAGGCTGTTCAGCCGCGGCACATCAATGCTGAAGGAGGGGCGCACGACGCGGCTGAGCAGCGGCTCCAGCACGCCATGGGCCAGAAAGAGGCCGAGGCAGCCGGGGCAGCGGCCCACGGCCAGGGGTGGATCGCCCCCCAGACGCACCTCCTCGAGCGGTTCGCGGCAGTCGGGGCAGGCCAGCTCCGCCAGGCGGCCCACGGCTTCGGCCTGCACCCACCCCTGCAGGTCCACGTCCTGGCGGCTGCCGCAGTAGGCGCACACCACTGCCCGGGCGGGCAGGGGCGCGGCGCAGCAGGCGCAGTTCACGGTGCGGCTGCCTGGGAGGGTGCCGCTGGCGGCGGCGGTGGTGGCGGCGGGCCCTGCAGCAGCACGGCCAGCTCCGGCAGGCTGCCGGCGGGTTGCCACCCCTCCAGGTCCGGATGCCACATCAGGCTGGTGGCCCGGAGCTGCCCCTGATCGCGCAGCACCAACAGCTGCTCGGCGGTGTAGGGGCCGAGGCGTTCCTCGCCGGCGAGCACGTGGTACTGGCGCGGCGCTGTCGGCGGCGCAGCGGCCGCGGCGGCGGCCGGTTGCGGCGTCAGCCCGAGCCCCACCGCCATGCCCACCCCGGTGGCCGCGGCTCCGCCCGGATTGGCGGCGGCCTTCTCCAGGGCGATGCCCCGCTGGTAGGTGGTGAAGGCCTCCAGGTCGCCGGTGAGGGCGATTCCGCTGCGGCGGTCGAGGGCGGCCTCCACCTCGGGCGGCAGCGAGACATTCTCGATCAGCAGGCTGGTGACCTGCAGGCCATAGCCCTCCACCTCCTGGGCCAGCCGTTCCCCCAGCTCCCGGGCCAGTTCGTCGTAGCGGGAGGCCAGATCCAGCACGGGGTAGTGGCTCTCCGCCAGCAGGTCGGCCAGGCGGGTCACGATCAGGTTGCGCAGCTGGTCGCTGATGCCCTCCACGCTGAAGTGGGGCTGGCTGCCGGCCACCTCGCGGATCAGCCGGGCCGGATCGCTCACCCGCAGGGCGTAGCTGCCGAAGCCCCGCAGCCGCACCGGCCCCAGCTCCGGATCCCGCAGCAGCACCGGATGGCGGGTGCCCCAGCGCAGGTCGGTGAACTGGCGGGTGGCCACGAAGTACACCTCCGCCTTGAAGGGGCTCTCGAAGCCGTAGGGCAGCGACAGCAGCGTGGTGAGAAACGGCAGGTTGCGGGTCTGGAGCTCGTAGCGGCCCGGCCCGAAGCCATCGGCGATCTGCCCCTCGTTCACGAACACGGCCCACTGGCCCTCCCGCACCGTGAGCTGGGCACCCATGCGGATTGCGCTGTCGTGCCGCGGAAACCGCCACACCAGCGTGGCGCCCGAGCCGCTGGAGGGGTCGCCCTCCCCCTCCCGCTCGGGCCACTCGATCACATCGATGAACTCGCTGCGCACCTTCTCCCAGATCGCCATCGCGAGCGCCGCGGCCACCCATTCAGGCTAGGAACGGCGGTGGGAGCCGTCAGGGGAGGATGGCGGCAGGCGTTTCCGCTGCCCGTTCCCGCTCCTGCCGCCCATGTCCGCCGGTTTCTCCGCCCCCTCGTGGCAGCCCATCCCCAGCGGCCTCACCGCCCCCGCGGGCTTCCTGGCGGCGGGCATCACCGCCGGTCTCAAGCCCTCCGGCAACCCCGACCTCTCCCTGCTGCTGGCGCCGGAGGGGGCCGCGTGCGCCGGCACCTTCACCACCTCGCTGGTGCGGGCCGCCTGCGTGGACCTCTGCGCCGAGCGGCTGGCGGCCAGCGGCGGGGTGGCCCGCGCGGTGCTCACCAACTCCGGCCAGGCCAATGCCTGCACCGGGGATCGCGGCCGCATCGACAGCCTGCGGGCTACCGCCGCCCTGGCGGATCGGCTGGGCCTGGATGCCGAGGAGGTGCTGATCTGCTCCACCGGCGTGATCGGCGTGCCGATCCCGATGGACACCCTGCTGGCGGGCCTCGATCCCCTGGTGGAGGCCCTCAGCCCCGCGGGGGGCGCGGCTGCGGCCACCGCGATCCTCACCACCGATCTGGTGGCCAAGGAGATCGCCCTGGAGGCGGAGCTGGGCGGCCGGCGGGTGCGGATCGGCGGCTGCGCCAAGGGTTCGGGGATGATCCACCCCAACATGGCCACGATGCTGGGCACGCTCAGCTGCGATGCCGGCGTGCCGGCAGACCTCTGGCAGGCGATGGTGAGCCGGGCGGTGGATCGCTCTTTCAACGCGATCACGGTGGACGGCGACACCAGCACCAACGACACGTTCCTGGCGTTTGCCGCCGGCGAGCTCCTGAGCCACGAGCACCTGGACGCGCTGGAGGCTGGCCTCACGGCGGTGTCGCAGCACCTGGCCCGGGCGATCGCCCGCGACGGCGAGGGCGCAACCTGCCTGATCGAGGTGCCGGTGGAGGGGGCGGCCGAGGAGTCCGGTGCCCGCGCCATCGCCCGCA
This sequence comes from Synechococcus sp., assembly GCA_046081905.1. Classification (GTDB taxonomy): domain Bacteria; phylum Cyanobacteriota; class Cyanobacteriia; order PCC-6307; family Cyanobiaceae; genus CBW1002. Next base: position 3,757 of record JBJTWS010000164.1, read on the forward strand.
CGGTCTGCGGCTCCTCGCTGGTGAAGTGCGCCGTGCACGGCCGCGACCCCAACTGGGGCCGGATCGTGGCGGCGGCCGGACGTGCGGGCGTGGCCTTCGATCCGGAGGCGGTGGCGCTCTGGCTCGGCGAACACCAGCTGATGGCGGCCGGCCAGCCCCTGCCCTTCGATCGTCCGGCGGCCTCCGATTACCTCAAGGCGCGCGCCGCCGGCGCCTACCTGCAGGACGACAACGTGCGGATCCGCCTGGTGGTGGGCGAGGGCCCCTGCCGCGGCGTGGCCTGGGGCTGCGACCTCTCGGATCAGTACGTGCGCATCAACGCCGATTACACAACCTAGGATCAGATCCATTTTGCTGCAATGCTTCTCGGAGGTGCTGTGAGGACGCTTACACAGTGCTTACGGACAAGACGGATGTAAGTCCCAGTTATGGACCGCGAAGTGCTTGCGTCGTGATAGGGGTTGATCCTTCAAATCCATTGCGGGGCAAGTGAACTTCCGTAAGTAAGTTGCATTCACCCCACCTCAGGACACCACCCAACCGCCACCTCCCGCCGAGCGACCCACTGAGCGCACCGCTTGGTCAGGTGCTCTCCCTGGGGAATTAGACCCTGATGAATGGGGCAGGTCAGCACCGTGACGCAGTGCCTGCCGACCTCATAGCGGAAGTGCTGACAGGTGATGCAGACGGCACTGGTGCGGGAGGGTTTTAGGGCGCCCCACTCTAGGTAGTCCCACTCTTCAGGAGGGATGCCAGGGGAGGCAGTGACAGGAGGCATTGCAGGCAGGTCAGTACGCCTGTGCTATGCAGGCAGGCGGGTGCAGTCAAGTTGCCTCCATTGCGCTAGTGATGGTGCTGCGTGCAGGACAATGGCACCATGGGTAGCGATTGCTGCTGCATTTCAAGTGCCTGCTGCCGTCTTTAACACTCAGAACCTCAGAGGGCAGTCCCTGCTGTTCCGCTGCCTGGAGACAGGGTTTGTAACTACGGCACCAGCACTGCTGACTGACGGACACAAGTCCGAGATCCTTTGTGCTGCAGTGGGTCTCAGTTCATTGGGTGGGCAGGGAGCCGTGAGAGCTTGGGGTTCTCACACCAGTCCAATCCCTCGTGGATTCCCACGCCCGGCTCCATGGTGAGTTGACCGGCTTCCTCCGTCAACACTGCCCCACCGGCGATGAGCGTCACCTGTCGCTGCTGGGCTGG
>JBJTWS010000165.1:0-3544 GCA_046081905.1 Synechococcus sp.
CCATCCACCACCAGCACATCGCCGGGCCGCACCGATCCCTCAAACAGCAGCCAGAGGCCGCTCACGAAGTTGGAGAACACCTCCTTCACGCCGAAACCCAGGCCCACCGAGAGGCCGCCGGCGATGGCGGCGATCGTGGTGCCATTGAGGCCGATGCGGTCAGCGAGCCACACCACCCCCAGGCCGATCAGCAGGTAGCGCAGGATCAGCTCGAGGGCTTTGCGATTGCCCTGGCCCATGCCCATCTGCCGCCCGAACACCTCGCCGATCAGCAGCACCGGCAACTCGGAGAGCACCACCAGGAAATAGGGCAGGGCCACCAGCAGCAGCAGATTGGCCAGCGAGAGGTCCTGATCGAACACCCGCAGCAGCGGCACCGAACCGATCTGCTCCAGCCCATCGAGCCGCTGCACCAGGCCCACCAGGGTGAGCACCGCAAATAGGGGCAGCACCGCCCGCTGCCAGTAGGCCTCCAGGGCTTCAGACTCCAGCCAGCGGTGCAGCAGCAGCTTCAGGCCGGTGAGGGCCGTCCAGATCAGCAGGATCTGGGAGAGCAGCAGCAGCAGCCCCCCCGGCAACCCGAGGGCTTGCAGCAGCAGGCCGAGCAGCGCCAGCAGGGCCACGATCGCCAGCTCCGCCAGCAGGGCCCGCAGGGGCCTGCGCCAGGCGGGGTGACGGAAGGCCCAGAGGCGGTAGCCCGCCAGCAGGCCCACCGCCAGCAGGATCTGGAGCAGCATCGAGCCCCGGCTGAGTAGGCCGAGCCAGCCACCGAGGATGTAGAGCAGTTGGGTCATGGCAGCGGCCTCACGGTTGGGCGGCCCCGAGGGCCTCGATCTCCTGGAGCACCTTGCGCGGCGTCTCCTCGCCGTACACGTTCTGCTTCAGCAGCTGGCGCACCTCCGGGCTGCGCTGGCGCAGGCCCACGCCCTCGCTGAAGTTCGAGACGATCGAGGCCTCGAGGCTCTGCTGCATCGCGTCGTACAGCGGCGATTGCTTCACCGGCACGATCACGTTCTGGTTCACCGGCATGTTGCCCACCGCCCGCACCATCAGATTGTTCTGGCTGAAATCGTTGAGGGCGAACAGGGCGAAGCGCTCGGCGATACGGCGCTGGCCGGGGGTGGAATCACGGCTGAAGCTCAGCAGCAGCAGCCGCGCCAGGGGCCGGGCCGGCGTGCCATCCGACCCCGCGGGCAGAGGCGCCACCGCCAGGCGGGCGCCGAGCCTGCGGCGCAGGCGGGGGATGGCGGTGGCGTTGCAGCTGATCCAGTCGAGCTGGCCGCTCTCCAGACGCTGCACCAGCTCGTAGGAGCTGTCCACAAACTGCAGGGTGGGCTGCACATTGGCCCGGTAGAGCCAGGTGAGCCAGGCCAGCACCCGCTCCCGCTCCTCGGAATTGAGCGGCCTGGGCTTGCGTTCCAGGGCATCGAGCAGCGGCTGCTCGGCCTTGAATCCACTGGCCGACCAGAGCAGCACATCGATCTCCAGCGGCAGCCCCACCCGCACCCCCTGGGAGGCCTGGCTGAGCAGGTCGTCGAGGCGCTGCGGCGGCTTCGGCAGGCGGCGCCGGTCGTAGCAGGCGAGGTTGGGCTGCAGCAGGAAGGGAATCGCGTCGTAGCCGGCGCCCGAGCGGAACCTGGAGAGAAAGGCGATGCGCAGCGGATCGAGCTGCTCCGGGCCGAGCCGGCTCTGCCGCACCAGCCCCTCGGCGGCCAGGGTGGCCGTGGGTGCGACGCGGGCCACCAGCAGATCGGGCGCGGCGCCGAAGCTGGCCCGCTCGCGCACGCTGGTCACCACTGCGGTTTCGGGCACCAGGCGCAGGTGCACGCTGGTGCCGGGGTTGTTCTGCATGAACTCCTGCGCCATCTGCCCGGCCAGCTGCTGCAGGGTGGTGCGGGCCACGGCATCGGAACCGCCGCCTTAGGCGATCGCGATCTGCAGATGCTCCGGAGGGGCGAAGGCCACAGGCCCCTGGCAGCCACTCGCCACAAGCGCGAGGGCCACCGCAGTGGCGGCGGGGCCAGGGCGGTGGCGTCGGCACGAACGATTCCCAGGTCGAAGCCTTGGCCGCCGCAGTGGGAGGCGGCCTGCCATCTCAGTGGATTCGGGTCCGGCAGCCCTACCGGCGTCAGCCCGCCCTCGCCCGAGAACCCCCCGCATCGTCGTCAGCAGCTGCGCCATCAGTAGACCATCGCCTGGGCGGTGAACTCCTTGAGTTCGAAGCGCTGCGCCCGCGGCTCGGGGCTCACCACCGCCAGCCGCAGCCGCTCACCCTGCAGACCGTCCTTGCTGGCGGTGGTGGTTCCCACCTCCTTGCCGTCGCGGTCGAGCACCCGGAAGCTGGCCCGGATCGCGCCGCAGGGTCTGTCTTTGCAGTACACCTCAAAGATGCGTGCCATGCCGCCGCCGTAGAGCCTGGGTGGATGGCAGTCGTCGGTGCACCAGCGGGTGAGCACGCCGTCGGCGCTCGTCTGCCAGCCCATCGTGCGGAGCTCCTCCCGCTCGCGCAGCTGCAGCTCTTCGGCCGAGAGCTTCTGGGCCGCGCGAAACTGATAGCCCCAGTAGAAGCCTCCACCGAGCAGGGCCAGGCTGGCAAGCAACCAGGGCAGACAGCCCGGTGCACCGCCCTTCGGGCGCCCGCTCCGCTCAGGGGTCTCCTCCTGAAGATCCCCCTCCTCGGCAGAGCGCGCGGGGGGATCATCAGCGCGATTGCGGCGAAACACCATGGTGGAGCGGTGGCGTGGCCATCAGGCCCCTGGCTGCGCCCCAGGGTATGCAGGAAACCCCTTGCGTGCAGGCGCGGGCAGCGGCCTGGGGATCCAACGCAGCCCAGGGGTCCGCAGGCTGCCGGCCCCACGGAGACCACGCTGATCAGCGCTCCTGCGCCGGCCACTGGCGCCGTTCGGCCCGCCAGAGCCGCCAGCGCAGCTCCAGATCCCGCGGGGCGTAGATCACGATCGGCCGCGTCGGGTCGAAGGGCATCACGAAGGGCTTGCCGCCCATCGGCACAAAGGCCTGGCGCTTCGGCTGGCCCTCAGGGCAGGCCATGCGTGTGGAAGCCACCGGGGTGACCTCGCTGATGCGCACCACCCGCAGATCGCTGCCGGCAACGGCCTGGCTGCGCAGGCGGCCGCTGAAGAGATAACGGTTGCAGTCGACCGCGATCTGACGGCCGGCGATCAGCTGCACGCGCCAGTCCTCCGGGCTGGCGGAGAGGGCCGGATCACGGCTGGGGGCCACGCGCTCGGGCAGCTGCACCAGCCAGCGGCGCTCCCCCAGGGCGGGCTCCGGGTAGCGGCTGAGGTCGGGGGTGGGCGCCGCTCCTGCCGCGGCCACCACGGTGAGGGCGCCGGGGCCCGCCAGCAGCAGGGGCACCCAGCCCCGGTGAAGGCGCAGGGGGTGGAGCATCGCAGACGGGCGGACGGTTCCCGCATCTTGGTCAGGGCGCGCGCAGGCGTCGAGGCGGGGGGGCCGGAATCTGGCAGCCTGATGCGATGGCTGCAGCGCCCACCGCCATCGCCCTGCTCTCCGGCGGCCTCGATTC
>JBJTWS010000166.1:0-10743 GCA_046081905.1 Synechococcus sp.
CCAGGCGGGGTGTGCTGCGCTTGAGCCGCAGGGCAAGCCGCAGGATCGTCAGTGGATCGGTTCGCGCCAGATCGATCCGCCGGTAGCTTGACGGCTTGAGGTGATCCCAGAGTGGTGGCCTGCCGATCTCGTGGTCATGAATGGCTGCAGATTTCTGCTCGCAGGTGTAGATGACCTGAAGTTTGAATGGAGCTTCTCTCTCGATCCGTTCATACAGTGGCCCATCAAACTGGGTCTCCGTGTTTTGAATGAGGATCATTTGATCCTGCCCCTCCATGGTCTCTGGGCTAGTGCTTGGTGGCATTGTGCGTATCCGCTAATTCGGCCTGCCGTTCACAAATGGCGCTGCTGATTTCAGGATGCCGGTCATATTGGTGAAGGATCGCGGGAACCAAGCCGCCGATCGACACGCTGCCATCGGCTTCCAGGGTGAGATCCTCGGTGGGAACCTCGCCCACCGTGGCGAGCGGCGATCGCCACGGCATCAGGGTGACGGGGGGGGATCCGCTGCGGCGAAGAATGGCGTTGTGGTATGCCTGATCCCAGATCGGGATGAGCACCGTGCGCCGGAGAACGGCGCAGGCTGCGATCTCGGCGCAGAAGCAATCGAGGTAGGTGAGAACTCCCTCGCGGCTGCCCAGGGTGACGCCGGAGCAGAGCACCAGCTGATCCTTCAGAGCTTCAAACCCGTCCTCGCCATAGGTGCTGCGAATCCATTGCCCATTGATCGGGCTTTCGCCATGGGTGCGGTATTCCATGCCGGTGTGACAACCCTGGCCCATGGTGAGGAAGGGGTCTGCCTGCAGCACCACATCGCGGCTGTCGCTCAGCAAGACGCTGCGGGTGTCGGCGGCGAGGGTCCTGATGATCTCGCGGGCGATGAAGAAGCGGCGGTTGAGGATGAACATCCGCCTGCTGCTCAATCCGAAGGGGTTGGAGCGTTCATCCGCCAGGGAGAGAGGTATCGCCAGGGCCTGCATTGCGGCCAGGATTCTGGAACGCAGCCGGGCCAGAACACGCCTGATTTTATACCTCATTCCCTGGGCCTCCTGCAGCGCCATGAATGGGGTCTGCACGGGATAAAGACTGACCTGCGCGAAGCGCTCGCGGCAGGGCTGGAGCACGGCCAGATCGCGGTGATGGCAGATGATCACGATGCGAGCGGCGGGGCAATGCCGGGCTGCTGACGCCAGAAACACCCACAGGTCTGCGGGCCTGTAGCCCACCGCCGTGGTGATGATCAGATCTCTCATCGGTGATGCCCGATCGCCTTGGTGTCGCAATAGCGCGTGGGAGCCATGGCGGCCGCCAGGCTGAGCAGGTCGTGGTCGGCAAAGTAGGAGTCGCTCCAGCCGTTGCAGCGCACGGCCAGGGAGCGGCGGATCATGGCGTTGAGCGAGTCGACTTCTCCGCGGCTGAAGCCGGGGGCCGGCATCAGGCGCTGGCCCAGCACCCCGTGTTTGGAATGGTCGTAATCAATCGGGAACAACACCAGATCCACGGGCTGTTCGGCAAAGGCCCGGCGCATCGTCGAAAGGGCGTGGGGGTAGAGCACGTTGTCGTCGTCGAGGAAGAGCAGAAATTCACCGCGCGCCTTGAAGATGCCCACATTGCGCTGGTGGTTGCCGAAATGGCGGATCGCAGGGGTGGCCAGAAAGTGGCGCCGTGGTTCGCGATTGACCCGTTTCAGCTGCTGAACGGTGGGGAAATGGCCGTCGCTGACGATCAGATGCTCCCAGTGCGGATCGTCCTGGGCCTCCACCGAGGCGATGGCCTCCTGGAGGGTCTGCAGCCGTCCGCAGGTGGGAGTGATCACGCTGACCAGGCCGGGCACCGTGGATTGCCGCTGCAGATGCTTCAGCCGGAAGAGCAGCGGCCGGTTGTGCAGCTCAAAGCGCAGATGACGCCAGGTGCCGGCATCGCGGCGCAGCAGCCGCAGTCCCGTGCGCAGCAGGCGTGCCAGAGGATCAGCCATCCACGTCTCTCACGGTGATGCGCGACTGCCGGCCGCCCAGCAGCGTCAGCGATTGCAGGGCCCGGATCCAGAGGCGCGGTTTCCACCAACCTTGGCGGAGCGCTTCACCGAAATAGCCCCAGCAACGGCGGTCACGGTTGCGCCGCAGGGCCTCGGCGATGAAATAGGCGCCATCGGCGCGGCGACCATCGCCCAGAATCCGCGGCAGCCCCTGATCGGCCCGCGGCATGGTCTGTGGACGTATGGCAGCGGCCTGCTCCAGCCATGGTTGCTCGGATTCGCCTTCGCAACGCGCCCTGTGGCAGGCCAGGGACAGCCTGGCGATGGCACGCTGCTCACGCCAATGGCGCGAGGAGATTCCCTGGCTGAACAGGCGCACACGGGTGAGCGTCTGGGGCAGATGCATGAACTGACCGCGCCCGGCCAGGCGATACCAGAGGTCCCAGTCCTGCCCGAAATAGAAGGCCTGGCGATAGCCGCCCACGGCGTGACAGTCCGCCGCGCGAAACAGCACCGAGGCGTGGTGGGGGATGTCGATGGCGATGCCCTGCTGTGCGGGCACCGTATCCACACGCCTCGGCTCCTGCATTGGCGATGATCGGCGATGCAGCCACAGTGGTTCCCAGGCGGGGCCGCACACTTCCACATCACTGGTGAGGAGCACGCAACCGGGATGCTCCGCCATCCAGCGAACCTGCGACGACAGACGTTCCAGGGTCATGGCATCCCCCACATCCAGTCGGGCGATCAGCGTGGCGCGGGCCTGCTGACAGCCCAGGATCAGGGCCCGGGTGAGGCCGCCTCTGGGCGCCCGCACCAGCCTGAGGCGCTGCGGTTCTCTCTGCTGCCAGCGCTCCAGCAGCTCCTCTGACAACGGATCCAACGGGCCGTCCGCCACCAACAGGCATTCGAAGGACACATCCTGCTGGGCGAAGATCGAGTCGAGGCTCTCCTCGAGGCCGCGGGCACCGGCATGGGTGGCCATCACCACCGACACGTCAACGGCTGTCATCGTGCGGCTCCCCAACACCAGGACCATCGCCAGCTGCCCCTGGCGCGGAGGTCGACGGCGATCCAGTCCCCACAGCTGTTGAGGGTGTGGAGATGGCTGGCGCGCAGGCGGCGGCTCAGCGCCGCCAAGCCGGGCAGGCTGTCGCTCTCCTCCCGATAGGTCTGCCCATCGAGGGCCGTGATCCGCTTCAGGCTCACACTCCGGCCGTAGGCCCCGCCGAAACCGCTCTGCTGGGCCACACGCCAGCGCTGGCCGTGCCACTCCAGCAGGCCGCCATTGCGGCCGCTCGCGCTGTCGAGCAGCAGCGGTGAGCCGGGATGGGGCAGGAACGGTTCCTCCAGATCGGATGCGGTGAACAACTCGAGCAGGGGTGCCGTTTCCCGGGGCAGCTGGGCCAGAGGGGAGCGGTTCACCAGCAGGGCCCAGCCCTGGGCGAGCGGCAGCAGGATCGGGTCGATCCAGGCTGCGCCGCTGAGCAGCACCCGGCGCAGCCGCCAGCGGTGGGGGAAGGATTCCACCGCGTAGAGGCGCACCTCGCCCTGGGAAGCGCTCTCCACGGTGGCGTACCAGCGCCCACGATGGCGGAACACCCGGGGAAAGGAGAGGTGGAACGGCTCCTCCAGCACCGTGCCCTCGGGCCGTAGGCCGGCGTCATCGACGGCGAACACGGCGATGACGCCCCGTTGCAGAGCGGGATCCCAGCGTTCGCAGAACAGCCACAGCTGCCCCTGGTCCTCCACGAGTTGGGGATCGGCGTACCAGCCAGCGGGGCCTGGTGGCAGCTGGTGGCGGATCTGCAGGCTTCCATCGCCCCTGCGCTGGGCCAGGGCCACCTGCCAGTCGCCATCGCCGCGCTGAAGGCTCTGGCGAAGCCGCCATGCCAGTGCTGACGCCGCATGGTGCAGCAGCGCCCCCATTCGCTGCCGTAGCCGCAACGGAGCTCCAGGGCTCAGCTGAACACCGCTCCTGGGGCTGATGCGCACCAGCTCATGCCGCTGCTCACAGAGCTCCAGCCACCACAGCAGGGCTTCGGCAGCGGTGGCGATCAAGCGCCGCTGCTGACGGCGGCGGCCAGGCAGGGTGGGAATGCCCGCCTCCAGCAGGATCTGCAGGCTGCCGCCGGTGTCCTCGGGTTCGGCCATCAGGATGGCGAAGCTGGTGCGGGCCTGGCCCCGCAGCAGGGGCCCGAGCCCGCAGGACCCGGCGATCGTGCGGGCCCGCAGGCCGCAGGTCTCCGCCAGCAGCAGCGATCCCCGGGGCAGGCTGCCGCCAGGCGGGGCGGCGAGCATCACTGTGATCGCTGCATCGCCCGCCTCACCGGGCAGGCGCGATGGCCGCTGATCCCAGGCGCCGGAGTCGACGATCTCCGTTGCTGCAGCTCCGGCGGCGGCCCCGGCGGCGGCGATCAGGGAGACGAGCTCCGCCTGGCGCGGTTCGGCGGCATCGATCACAAGACGCAGCTTCATCGGCAGCTGAGCAGCTCGGCGATGCAGCGCAGCAGTGCCTCCTGAGAGGCCTGGCGCGAGAAGTGCTGGCGCTGGCGCTCATGGCCGGCCAGGCCCATCGCTCGCAGCCGCTCCGGCGATTGCAACGCCTGCTGCAGACAGCGGGCCAGATCGGCGGCATCGCCCGGGCGGAACAGAAGACCGGTGCTGCCCTCCGCCACGAGCATTGGATTGCCGCCGGTGACGGAGGCCACCACGGCGCGGCCGGCGGCCATCGCCTCCATCACCACGGTGGACTGGGTTTCGCTGCGGGAGGGCACCACCACGATCGCGGCCTGGCGGTAGAAGGCCCCGAGTTGCTGGCGGGGCTGGGGCGGCAGCCACTGCACCCGCGCCTCCAGCCCAGCTGCGGCGATGGACTGTTGCAGCGGCGCCAGGCCCGTGCGCGCATCGGCGCTGCCGATGCAGGTGAGGCTGAGCTGGGGCAGCAATCCGGCGATCTGGCAGAAGGCTTCCAGCAGCAGATCAATGCCCTTGTTGTGCTCGAGCCGCCCGATGAACAGGAGGTTGCAGCTGCCAGGATCGAGCGGCTCCGGCGTAGCTCCCAGGCCGATTTCCGCGGCATCGACGCCATTGGGCACCAGATGGACCTGATCGGCGCCAGCCCCGCCCTTGATCGCCAGCTGGGCCATGTAAGGCGAGAGGGCCAGCACGGCATCGGTGCGTCGGTAGGCCGCCGGCGTGTGGATCCGGTACCACCAGGTGAGGCGAGGGTCGTAGGTGCCGGCGGGGCGATCGCTGATGTCGCCGTGCATCACCATCAGCACGCGGCAGCGAAGAACGCGATGCAGCAGCGGTGAGAGCAGGGCGGTGGGGGGGTGGCTGTGGAAGATCAGCAGGTGGGGCGGCTGTTGCCTCAGGCAGCGCAGGGCATGCCAGGCCACGGCGGCGATGAACAGGGCCTGCTGCGGCACATGAGCGAAGCGGCGCAGCCAGCGCACCTGGATGGGCCGCAATCGCAGCACCGGGCAGGGTGCTTCCTGAGGTGCAGCCCCTGCATCCGTGATCAGCAGGCAGGGGTAGTGCGGGGCCAGGGCTTCCAGCTGCAGCCGGCAGGCCGAGGGCACTGAGCCGCCAAGGTCGTAGCCCTGCAGCACGGCCACGATGCGGGCCGACTCAGAGGCTGTCATCGGCCAGGAAGAAGCGGATCCGCCCGGGCAGGGGCCGCAGCTGATCCAGGGGCCAGCGCAGCAGGGCGAAGAGGAACAGCCAGCCGCGCAACCCCAGCAGCCGGATGGCCAGGCGGATGGCCGGGCTTGGCTCAAGCTCTGCATCCGGGGTGAAGCCGGGCTGCAGGCGCTGGATCCAGCTGAGGCTGCGCAGGCACCAGGGCCGGTTGAACCGGGCCAGGCAGCGCAGGCCGGGATAGAGACGGCGGGCCAGCTGGCAGGAGCGGAAGGGATTGAGCCGGCCTTCGGCCTGAAGGCTGGCCGCCATGTGGCGGTAGACGTGGTCGTTGATGTAGGTCGCCTCCACGAAGGAGCGCGGGTTGTGGCGCTGGGAGCCCTGCAGTGAGTTGTCGTGCAGGCGCCAGTAGTAGCTCACATGCTCGAGACGGATGATGCGGCCTCCGCGCAGGGCCTGGCGGCAGAACCAGTCGAAGTCGTCGTTGATGGTGAGGCGTGGATCCCAGCGCTGCTGCGCGATGTAGGAGCGGCGGTACAGCACTCCGGCGGTGTAGGGCAGCTCCTCCCCCAGCACCATCGCATCGAGCAGACGCTCCGGGGCTGGCGGTATCCGCACACGCCGAGTGGCTTCGATGGGCTGCCCGTGCTCATCGAGGCGCACATCACCCCAGCGGCTCATCACCATGTCGGCCCCTGTGGCTTCGGCGGCCTGGAGTTCGAGGGCGAGGCTGCCAGGTTCGAGGCGATCGTCGTGGTCGAGAAATTTCACGTAGCGCCCCTGGGCCAGCTCCAGGCCGCGGTTGCGACCGGCCGAACCGGAGCCACTGTTGCTCGCCTGGCGGATCAACCGGATCTGGGGGAAGGTGGCGCTCACCCGCTCGGGCGTGTCGTCGCTGGAGCCGTCATCGACGACGATCACCTCCGGCGTCAGGCTCTGACCCTTCAGGCAGCTGGCGATCGCCTCGAGCAGCCAGTCCCCCCCGTTGAAGGTGGGGATGATGATGCTGATCGTATTGGGGGATTCAAGAGTATCGATCAACTGAGACTCCATTGGATGATCGGCGACTCAGTATCATGAAGATTGTGATACTTATTGAAAATCCTCTCACGTCCTCGCTCATGCATACAGTGATGGCATCACATCTCGCAGCAGAGAAGCTGCCATGTTACGTAGTTTCCTGGCAGGGCTTGCATAGTGAACGCCATTCCCTGAGATTCCCAGTGGATCGCAGGCTCGTGGGAAGCGAAATAAAATCGATGTCGAATCAAGATCGCAGCATGCTTTCAACAAGCAGTATGCAATGAATTCTTCTATATGCGAGTCATTCCTTAAAGGCATAGCCTTGAGATGCCGGTCGATATGATGCCTGTAGAATGACTTCTGAAAGAACATCAACTGCGTTCTTGCTCTGATCGGTAGTCCGATCTCATGACGGTGTATTCCCCGACAATCTACAATGGAACAGTAGTGGCGTGGCAATGACCCCATTAATACTGCTAGCCTAGGGAAGTAGAGACGCCCAGTGGCCTTGATAAAAAAGTCATTGGTTTGGAGAAGTCTGCTGTGATCTAGGGCATGGCTGACGAGCTCAAGTTCGCTGTAGCCATAATGAACATCCTCAGGTACCGGTGCTGACTCGAATGAAAGAAACTCAACGGGTTTTGAAAAAATGGTTTGATCGACTAATTCACGCAATGCATCCAGGGAGTGGCCCGAATTATCACAAAAAACGATGCCAGATATTCTATCGTTTTTTGCTGCAAGCCACTTCTTAAGACTCTTGCAATAATCGGCATGACGGATTGCGGCATTAGAGCGTGGAATGCTGTCAAAAGGAGGCCTTGGTGCGATCGTCGCAGTCAGAAGAAGGATATGTGATTGGCAGTCTTGATTCATGACGTCGCCACAACGATCCACTGGTGAGCGATAAATCGTTCAAAGGATCGGAATGTCATCCTGTTCATCATGTAAGCGATCCATCCTTTCGCTGAGCGAACTTTGTGGCGACAAGTCGGCCCTGTCGGGATGATTTGCATGATTTCAAGGCCACTACTCAAAACCAGATCGCAAGCAGTTTTCTTCGTGAAGAATCGAAGGTGCGTCTTGTCTAGTATTCCCGCTTCGACATAGGAAAAAGAATCATTAAAAATAAGCGGAAGCAGAACTTTTGCATTCGATATATTGGGAAGGCTTAAAATGATTTGCCCGCCTTTGGCTAAAATAGAAGAAAGGTATCGCAAAGTTTCCCATGGGTCTGTCAGATGTTCAAGAATATCCATTGCCAAAATCAAGTCGTATGGTCCGCTGTCTTCAAGCCTCATGCGTATCCTATTTTCATCGATGCTTCCGACGAGAACAGGCCATTTGGCAGTTGTTGAAACTTCATGATTGATCTCCACCCCCAATAGATCGGCCGATGGATATTGAGAATGCAACAGATTTAGCGTTGTACCTCGTCCGCACCCGACGTCGAGGATACTTCCTGATGATGAAGGCAGTAAAGGTATGATTTCATTTCTCTCAATTGAAAAATAATCCATCAAAAAATGTTTCGATGTGATGTGGCGCTCGGGTTGGGCATTGCTCAAGCAGGATGTTAACTCTGGGATGGAAGCAGAATTCCTGCGCAGGCGATTGACGCAATCCTTCTGAGCGCACCAGCTGTGAGCTTGGGCTCAACAATCAGACGCGAGACTGGTGCAGCTTTGACTGCTGCTATCAGTATTTGAAGCGCCAATCGTGATTGCCTGGCCTCTAATGCCAAGGCCAGGTAGCTCCAGAGAACATGGGAAAGCGTGAGCCTGAATCTTCGCTTATACTTATAGGGGAAGTGTCGGCATAGGCTGTTGAACAGGGCGATGCTTCGTTTGGATTTCTCAAGTGGATTGAGTGGGGCCCAGACTCCTCCCTGCTGTAACCGATAGACCGAGACAACCCGATTCACGATGCCGGCATCACCCTGCATCGCGGCCAGCAGATACAGAGGGCGGTCCAGGCAATATTGCTGGTAGATCCACGCGGGTAACCGTACGCAGTTTCTGCGCATCACGATGCTGGAAAAGTGAAAACTGTAATCACTGATCAACTCTTCGATGCTGAGCCGCGATCGACCTCGCTCTGGGCCTATTTCCTGTTGAATTTCAGTGCGAGAGGATCTTGGGCGCTGATCAAGCACCTGGGTGCGCCCGCCGCAGAAGGCCAGATCCGGGCAGGCGTCGAGCAGCTCGATCTGGCTGGCCAGTTTGCCGGTGTCGCACCACCAGTCGTCACCTTCCAGGAAGGCGACATAGGGGGTGATGGCTGCCTCCAGCAGACGCTGGAAGTTGCGGTGAAAGCCCAGCGCACCATCGGGTGAGCTGAACAACCGGATGCGATCGGGGTCATCAGCTGCAGCCGCACGGGCGATGGCAGCCGTGCCGTCGCTGGAGCCGTCCTCACCGATCAGCAGTTGCCAATGGGGATAGCTCTGCTGACGCACCGAGGTGATCGCCTGCTCGAGGTAGGGCTCATGGTTGCGGGTGAGCATCAGCACGCTGACCCGGGACGTGAGAGGCACAGTCAGCGGGGCCAGCGGCCAGTGCGGGCCGTTTCCGCCAGGCATGCACCGAGCGATGAGCCGAACAGACGCGTGAGCTGGCGGTAGGGGGAGACGAGGCGCGAATGATCCGCGCAGCAGAAAGCGGCCAGCGACAGCAGGCGATCACCGGCTGCCCGCTCACCGAGAAGATGCAGCTGGCGTGCCGTCACGAAGCATTCATCGGAAAACCGACGCCACTGGGGTGCTTCCGGCGGCACCTCCGCCAGCACGGCTGCGGCGGCCAGGCGCGGTAGAAAGATGGCCTGATCGCGCAGCATCTGGGCCGAGGGCCCGCAGGTGACCCTGTTGTCTGACACGTGATCGACCTGGATCGACACCTCACTGCCGCAGTGGATCAGTTGCGGACGCAGGGCACCCATGCGGGCATCGAGGTCCCAGTCCTCCGGACGGAACCGGGGCCAGGCACCGGCGGCGTCGCTGATCCAGCGGCGGTACAGCGGTGTGTGGGTGTGCCACCAGCGCTCCACCAGCAGCAGGGGGAAGAGGCTGCTGATCTGATCCGCGGTGCGGCGGCTGGGGGCTTCCAGATCACGCCCCTCGGCATCCACATGGCGTGAGGTGCCATAGGCGATCGCGCACTCAGGGTGGGCCTCGAGGGCGGCGATCTGATCAGTGAATTTGTTCGGCAGCAGATAGTCGTCGCTGTCGAGGTACTGAATGAAGGCCCCTCGGGCGGCCTGCCGCCCCGTCTCGCGGGCGGCCCCGGCTCCGGCATTGGCCTGGCGGATCACACGGACCAGCGCGGGATGCTCCGCCTGGATGGCGGACAACACCTCGGGCGTGTGATCGGTGGAGCCGTCGTCCACCAGCAGGATCTCGATCGGACGGTGGGTCTGGGCCAGCACGCTGGCAACAGCCCGCTGCACCATCTCAGGCCGGTTGTAGACCGGAATGATGGTGGAGACGAGGTGGCTGGAGATCGACGGGGATTCCGCTTGGGTCAAATTGATGGAGGAGATCAGGGCTGCTTGGATTTCAAGCTACGAGGTGGGTAGACTAATTCTTTCTATCTCCCAATGGAATTCTCGTAGTGGGTGGCAACGAAGCGAATGATCGGCTCGATAACCGTGATGCTAGGATATGCCGCGATAATGGTGAACTCACTGATATTTGATTTCATTTGCTTTCAGATTTTCGGGATCTTGTCTTATGGTGATTAGAGTCAAAGTGTCAGCAAGTGGTGGGCGCGATCATGCGCCACTGATCATTCGACAGCTCCCGGGAAGGAGGGGGCGTTGGGACGATTACGAATTTTACGTTAACTCAGATATTGATGAGTGTGATTGGTGGGTGGTTTGCCATATAACAGCCATTGAAGAGATTCAGAAGACGATCTGCGATCCATCGCATGTGATCTTTTTATCAATGGAGCCCATTGATTGGGGATGCAGTGAATTCTACCGTCAATTTTCTTCGATTGTCACATGTGATGCTTCAATTGAGCATCCTAGAAAGATCCGTAAAAACATCCATACATGGTGGGCGGGTATGGAAGTTGAATTTCAAAATGGCCATGTTTTCAATT
>JBJTWS010000167.1:0-3127 GCA_046081905.1 Synechococcus sp.
TGCTGGGCAAGCCCAACGTGTACGGCTCGATCTTCCGCTTCGAGGGCCAGGCCACGGTGTTCAACCTCGATGCCGAAAGCCCCAACTACCGCGACCTCTTCCCCGAGCCGCCGCCGCCGGGCATGGTGCCCTCCTGCGCCGAAGGGGGCGTGGTGGGCGTGCTCCCCGGCATCATCGGCGTGATCCAGGCCACCGAGGCGGTGAAGATCATCACCGGCATCGGCACCACCCTCAGCGGCCGGCTGCTGCTGTTCGATGCGTTGGGCATGAAGTTCCGAGAGCTCAAACTCCGGCCCAACCCCGAGCGCCCGGTGATCGACAAGCTGATCGACTACCAGGAGTTCTGCGGCGTGGGCGGCACCGCCCCCGGCCAGGAGGAGGCCGGCAGCGTGCCCAGCATCACCGTGGCGGAGCTCAAGACCGTGATCGATGGCCAGCTGGAGGACATCCTGCTGCTGGATGTGCGCAATCCCCCCGAGGCCGACATCGCCGTGATTCCCGGTTCGGTGCTGGTGCCCCTGGATCGGATCGAGAGCGGCGAGGCGATCGAGGATGTGCGGCGCCTGGCGGAGGGCCGGCAGCTGTACGTGCACTGCAAGCTCGGCGGCCGCAGCGCCAAGGCCCTGATCGCCCTCGGGCGCCATGGCATCGAGGGCACCAACGTGGCCGGCGGCATCGACGCCTGGAGCCAGGAGGTGGATCCATCGGTGCCCCGCTACTGAGCGCTCCGGGGAGAGCCCCCCAGGGGCGCCGGCGGGCGCGGGAGCGCCAGCAGGAGCACCAGCGCCGGTTGGATCGACGCCTGATTGCCCAGGAGCGCCAGTACCTGCCCTTTCTGCTGGCGGCCGTGCTGCCGGTGCTGCTGATGCCGATGGCCAACAGCGCCGGGCCGATGCCGCAGCCCCTGGTGGCGCCGGTGGTCTTCGACCTGCCGGAGGTGCAGTCGCTGCGCACCCTGCCGGTGATTCAGCCCTCCTGGCGGGCCCGGCTCTACGGCCGGCTCTACCAGGTGCTGGCCCTGCTCACCGCCGTGCTCGTGTGGGTCCCCGCCGTCTTCCAGGGGTGGCCCACCGGCCACCTGCGGGCGGGGGTGTTCCTGGTGATCTCCGTGTTCTTCATCACCACCTCCGTGCGGCTGGTGCAGCTCCTGGCCCGGGTGCCGCGGGTGAACCTGCGAGTGCTGGCCGGTGCCGCCGGCGGCTACGTGCACCTCGGCCTCACCGGCGGCATGGTGGCCACAGCCCTGCAGGTGGTGGTGCCCGGCACCTTCTCCCTGGGGGCCGTGAGCAGCCATGAGGCCCTCACCGATCGTTTGCTCTACTACAGCTTCGTGACGGTGGCCGGGCTCGGCTATGGCGATGTGCTGCCCGGCAATCCGCTGGGGGAGCGCTTCGCCATCCTGCTGAGCCTCTCCAGCACGTTGTATGTGTCCCTGCTGGTGGGTCTGCTGCTGGGCCGCTTCATCGCCTACGAGGCGGCGGAACTCGAGGAGGAGTGGGAGGAGCGTAAGGGCCTGGGGGCGGTGGAGCCGCCGCCGCCGGAGGATCAGTAATCCACCCCCCGCTTCAGGTCCACACCCCGCTCGGCGTAGTGCTTGTGGCACACCATCTCCGAGTGGACGCTGGCCAGGTCGAAGTAGGCGGGGCGGTTCTTGCAGCGGCCGGTGAGGAACACTTCCGTTTCGGTGGGCTTGCGGAGCAGGGTCTGCACGATCGGCTCCACCGGCAGCAGTTCCAGATCCACGGTGGGGTTGATCTCGTCGAGGATCACGGTCTTGTAGAGGCCGCTGGCGATGGCGGCGCGGGCGATCTCCCAGGCCCGTTCGGCCTCCACGTAGTCGATCGGTTGCTGCTGGCCGCGCCACACGATGGCATCGCGGCCGGAGCGCAGGTGATCCACCAGGTGGGGGTAGCTCTCCCGCAGGGCGGCGATGGCGGCGTCCTCGGTGTAGCCGCTGCCGCCCTTGAGCCACTGCAGGATCAGCACGCGGTGGCTCTTGTCCTGGCTGATGCCGCGGCCGATCGCCTGCAGGGCTTTGCCCAGGGCACTGGTGGATTTCCCCTTGCCCTCGCCGGTGTAGATCTCGATTCCATCGAGGCCCCGGGCCTGCCAGGGCAGGGGCTCCCCCGGATCTCCATCCGGACGGCGATGGGCCCGCATTTCGGAATGCAGGTCGGCCAGCTGCACCAGCTGCCGCGGTGCCCCCCGGCCGGTGGCGATCACCTCCATCCCCGCCGGTTTGGCCGAGAGGGTGCCCACCACATCCTCAATGTCGAGCAGGCCCAGGTCGAGCACCGGGTTGAGCTCGTCGAGCACCACCACGGAATAGAGGTTGCTGGCGAGGGCGCCGCGGGCGATGTCCCAGCCCCGTTGGGCCTCCTGCCGATCGAAGCGGGTCACCTCCTCGGCGGTGAAGAAATCGCCCCGGCCGGTACGCACCTGATCGATCAGGTGGGGAAAGCCCTGCTGCAGCGCCTCGATCGAGGCATCCTCGTCGTAGGGGCGGCCGGGACCCTTCAGAAAGCGCAGCAGCAGCACGCGAGTGTGCTTCTGCTCGCAGATGCCCAGGCCGATCGTGCGCAGCACTACCCCGAGGGCGGCCTGGCTCTTGCCCTTGCCGTCGCCGTCGTAGACGTGCAGTTGGCCGTGGGCCCTCTCCTCGCTGCCAGCGGCGGTGCGGATGCCGATGCCACGCCCGGTGCCCCGCTGGGGGGTCTGGGTGCTGCGGGCGGAGGGGGACATCGGGGTGGCGGCGAGGAGCGGCGGCCGGCCCCCTGATGCTACCGAGGCAGGCCCGCCGCAACGGGGCTTGGCCCGCGGCTCCCCCCGGGGATCGACCTGCCGCGGCGGGAACTTGCCAGGATTGGCCGATGGCCCATTCCCTCGTCGAATCCCTGCCGGCTCCCCTGGAGCGCAGCCTGGAGCAGCTGCGCCAGCGGCTGGCGGGCCTCGAGGCCGTGGTGGTGGCCTACTCCGGCGGGGTGGACAGCACCCTGGTGGCGGCGATCGCGGCCGAACAGCTCGGCGATCGGGCCCTGGCGATCACCGGGGTGTCGCCGGCGCTTGCGCCCCATCTTCGTCAGGAGGCCCGGCTGCAGGCCGCCTGGTTGGGGCTGCGCCAGCGGGA
>JBJTWS010000168.1:0-2598 GCA_046081905.1 Synechococcus sp.
TCAGGCGGTTCTCCCGCGGCTTCATGGGGCCTACGCCCTGGCGGTGCTCTGGGCCGAGGTGCCCGGAGCACTGGTGGTGGCCCGCAAGGCGGCGCCGCTGCTGATCGGCCTGGGGGAAGGAGAATTCCTCTGCGCCAGCGACACGCCGGCCCTGGCCGGCTTCACCCGCACCATCCTGCCGCTCGAGGATGGCGAGGTGGCGCTGCTCACGCCCCTCGGGATCGAGCTGTACGACGCAGGCGGTGCTCGTGTGCAACGCACGCCCACACTGCTCAGCGGCACCGAGCACGTGGCTGACAAGCGCAGCTTCCGCCACTTCATGCTCAAGGAGATCCACGAGCAGCCGGAGACCGCGGCGCTGTGGGTGGCCCGCCACCTGCCCCAGGGCAATGGGGGCCCGCTGGTGGCGCTGCCCCTCGACGACGATGTGTTCGCCGGTGTGGAGCGGATCCAGATCCTGGCCTGCGGCACCAGCCGCCATGCCGCCCAGGTGGGCGCCTACCTGCTGGAGCAGCTGGCCGGCATCCCCACCAGCGTGTTCTACGCCAGCGAATTCCGTTACGCGCCGCCGCCGCTGGCCCCCCACACGCTCACGATCGGCGTCACCCAGTCGGGGGAAACGGCGGATACCCTGGCGGCCCTGGCGATGGAGCAGGAGCGCCGCCGTGCGCTGCCCGACCCGGCCTACGCCCCGCGGCTGCTGGGGGTGACCAATCGGCCCGAGAGTTCTCTGGGCCGCCTGGTGGATCACATCCTCGACATCGGCGCCGGCATCGAGGTGGGGGTGGCTGCCACCAAGACCTTCCTGGGCCAGTGGCTGGCGTTCTATGGCCTCGCTCTGGCCTTCGCCGAGCGCCGCGGCGGCGGCGCCACCGGCAATGGCCCCGAGCAGCTGCGTCAGCTGGCCGATGCCCTGCGCCCCCTGCCCGAGCAGCTGCGCAGCCTCGTGGACGACCACGACCGTCGCTGCGAGCAGCTGGCCCACCTGTTCGCCGACACCCAGGACGTGATCTTTCTGGGGCGCGGCATCAACTTCCCGATCGCCCTGGAAGGCGCCCTCAAGCTCAAGGAGATCAGCTACATCCACGCCGAGGGCTACCCCGCCGGCGAGATGAAGCACGGCCCGATCGCCCTGCTCGATGCCCGCGTGCCGGTCGTCTCGATCGCCGTTCCCGGCACGGTGTTCGACAAGGTGCTCAGCAACGCCCAGGAAGCCAAAGCCCGCGACGCCCAGCTGATCGGCGTCGCCCCCGACTGCCCCGATGCCGAGCTGTTCGACACCCTCCTGCCGGTGCCGGTCGTCGACGAGCTCCTCAGCCCGCTGCTGACCCTGATCCCGATGCAGCTCCTGAGTTATCACATCGCCGCCCACCGCGGCCTCGACGTCGACCAACCCCGCAACCTGGCGAAGAGCGTCACCGTCGAGTGAGTGTGGGGCTGGTCCGAGGCGGCCACCGGCCAAAGGCCGGAACGCCGCCTCAGCCCACCCCACACTCAGGCCGGGGAGCAGGGCTTCTGCTCTGAGGTCAGGCCTGAATCGCTTGCAGGTCGCTGCGGCCGTAGCGGTCTTCGAAGCGCACGATGTCGTCTTCGCCCAGGTAGGGACCGCTCTGCACTTCGATCATCTCCACCGGGATGCGGCCGGGGTTGGAGAGGCGATGGCGGCATCCCAGGGGGATGTAGGTGCTCTGGTTTTCGCCCACCAGCTCCTGGCTGCCGTCCTTCTCCACCATCGCGGTGCCCTGCACCACGACCCAGTGCTCGGCGCGGTGGTGGTGCATCTGCAGCGAGAGGCTGGCGCCGGGGTTGACGATGATCTTCTTGACCTGCCAGCGCTCGCCCTCGGTGACGCCGTCGTAGCTGCCCCAGGGGCGGTAGATGCGGCGGTGGGCCTTGCTCTCGCGGGCCCCCTCCTGCTCCAGGAGGCCTACGATGCTCTTGACGTCCTGGGCGCGGTCGCGGTGGGCCACCAGCACCACGTCGTCGGTTTCAACCACCACCAGATCCTCCACGCCGAGACCCACCACCAGGCGGTGCTCACTGCGCAGGTAGCAGTTGCGGGCGGCCTCCTGGATTACGCGGCCCCGCAGCACGTTGCCGTCGGCGTCCTGATCGGCGGTTTCCCACAGGGCGCTCCAGCTGCCCACATCACTCCAGCCGGCCTCCAGGGGCAGCACGGCGCCGCGGTCGGTGCGTTCCATCACGGCCACGTCGATGGCGACGTTGGGGCAGCCGGCGAAGGCCTCGCGCTCCAGGCGCAGGAAGTCGAGGTCGGCGGAATCGTGCTCGAGGGCGGCGCGGCAGGCGTTCACCACCTCCGGGGCGAGGCGCTCGAGTTCGGAGAGGATGGCGCTGGCCTTGAACAGGAACATGCCGCTGTTCCAGGTGAAGCGGCCGGTGGCGAGGAAGGCCTCAGCGGTGGCCTTGTCCGGCTTTTCCACGAAGCGGGCGATCGGCACGGGCGTGGCGGCGGCCATGGGTCCGGCGGCCTCGATGTAGCCGTAGCCCGTTTCGGCGCTGGTGGGCACGATGCCGAAGCTGACCAGCTGGCCGTCGGCCGCCGCCGCCATACCGGCGGCCACGGTGGCGCGGAAGTCG
>JBJTWS010000169.1:0-5346 GCA_046081905.1 Synechococcus sp.
CTTCCCGCGGGAGGGCAGCTACATCGGCACGATGATCGACGATCTGATCAGCCGCGACCTGCGGGAGCCCTACCGGGTGCTCACCTCCCGCAGCGAGTACCGGCTGGTGCTGCGGGGCGACAACGCCGACCGGCGCCTCACGCCCCTGGGCCGCGAGCTGGGGCTGATCGATGGGCGCCGCTGGGAGATCTACACCCGCAAGCAGGAGGCCATCGCCGCCGAGCAGCGCCGGCTCGACACCGTGCGCCTCAAGGCCAGCGATCCGGCGGCCCCCGCCGTGGAGGCCGCCACCGGGGCGCCGATCAAGGGCTCGATCACCCTGGCCGACCTGCTGCGCCGCCCCGGCTTCCACGCCGACGACCTGGTGCGCCACGGCCTCGCCGATGCGTCCCTGCCCGCCGATGTGCGGGAGGCCGCCGAGATCGAGATCAAGTACAGCGGCTACCTGGCCCGCCAGCAGCAGCAGATCGAGCAGGTGCGCCGCCAGGAGCATCGGCCCCTCCCCCCCGATCTCGACTACGCCGCCATCGGCACGCTCTCCCGGGAGGCCCGCGAGAAGCTGGCGGCGATCCAGCCCCTCAGCCTCGGCCAGGCGGCCCGCGTGCCGGGGGTGAGCCCCGCCGACGTGAACGCCCTGCTGCTGTGGCTGGAGCTGCGGCGCCGGCGGGAGGCAGACGCCACACCGTCCCCCCCGCTCTCGTCAACCTCCGGAAAGGCCATTACCTTGGGGCGCTCCTCCTGAGTCGCACGCGTGTCGCCCCGTCGAGGCATTCCCACCTCCCGGGCCTACTGGGAGCTCAAGGCCGATCAGCTGTTGAACCGGGTGTTCGATCCGGTGCCGGCCCTCGAGGTGGAGCTCTGCGACACGCCGTCTGACGACGTTCCGGCGACCCCGCTCACCTTCACCCGCACCCAGGCCGCCGTGGCCACGGCGGCGCCAGCGGGGGTAACGGCCGCGGTCGGTGCCCCGCCTCCGGCCGTGGAGGTGGCGGTGCCACCGCCGCCTGCTCCACCGGCTCCGGTCGCCGCTGCACCGGCTTCGCCCCCGGTCGTTCCGGTGGCTGCGGCGGCCACACCCTCCGCACCGCCGCCTCCCCCCGCGCCGGCGCCCCCACGGGCTGCCGTGGCCGTGCCCCGCCGGCCGGCGGTGGCCGCCACCACCCGGATTCCCTGGCATCGCCACCTGGGCGACTGGGTGAGCGAGCGTCCCGGCCTGGCCCTGGCGAGCTTCGCCGGCACCTGTGTGCTGATGGGCGGCAGCTCCCTGGTGTTCCTCGGCTACTGGAACGCCACCCAGCAGGCCCTGCGCCAGGAGCGCAACCTGCTGCTGGTGGAGCGCCTGCGGGCCCTGGGGCCGGCCGCATCGGCCCCGGCGGCCGAGGGCACCCCCCAGAACCCCGCCCAGCCGGGTGAGGGCGTGAGTGCCTCCTTGCCGCCGCCGCCGCCGGAGGAGCCCTGGATGGAGGAACTGGCCGATCTGCCCTCCGGCGGGGCTCCGGCGCCCGCTCCCCTGAAAGTGCCGGTGAGCTCCTCGATCTCCCAGCCGGCGCCCCCCTCCAGCGGAGGCGGAGGTGGTGGCGGAGGTGGCAGCGCCCCCGTGGAGGTGGCGGCAGCCTCCTCCGGTGGCGGCGGCGGCGAGGCTCCCCAGCTGGTGGGCGTGGTGCAGGTGCCCGGCCGGGGTGGCTCGGCCATCTTCCAGATCGGCGGCACCTCCACCACCGCCGGCGTGGGCGAATCGATCGGCGGCAGCGGCTGGCGGCTCCGTTCCGCCAACGGCGACACGGCCGTGATCGAGCGGGGCGCTCAGCAGCGGCGCATTAGCATCAGCAGCGGGTTCTGAGCCCGGGTTCTCCCGCCATCACGGCCGCCGGAATCCCCTTCCTAGGGTTTCGGCCCCGGTCGGTGGCTGCATGGGCGAACACTCTTTGCTGCTCCCCTCCCCCACGCCCCTCTGGCAGGCCCCCTGGCAGGACGTGGTGGAGGCCCGCGCGGACCTCGATGCCGCAGCGGCGGCCCAGCTCACCGGCCCCTGGAAGCTGCTGCTGCTCGGCGATGGCAGCCCCACCCGCCATCTGCAGCTGCTCACCGGCCAGCCGGTGCAGGTGGAGCTGATCGCGATGGCGCCCGAGCCCGCCGAGCCGGCGGGGGCACCGCCGCCGCCGGAGGTGGCCGAACTGGCGGCGCCCCTGCTGCGGCGACAGGTGTGGCTGCGCTGCGGCTCCCAGACCCTTGCCTGGGCCGAGAGCTGGTGGAACCTGGCCGAAGCGGAATCCCACCTGCAGGACCGCAGCCTGCCGATCTGGCGCAGCCTCACCAGCAACCGCGCCGAACTCTTCCGCGAGGTGGATGGCCTGGCCCAGGTGGGCGCCCCCTGTCTGGAGCAGCGCTTCGGCCAGGCCGGACCCTTCTGGAGCCGCCATTACCGCTTCTTCCGCGGCGGGGTGGAGCTCACCGTGATCCGCGAGGTGTTCTCCCCCCTGCTGGAGCGCTGGCTCGGCCCTGCCACCCACCCTGTCGATCTGAAGGGCTTTGCAAGCCTTGCTCACAACACTTTTTGAAGTTGGTAACGGGGTGTCCGCGTTTGTGGTTGACAGATTGACGCCTCCCGTGAGTCGCGCAGCATGTGGGAAGTTTCGATCCGCCGCCATGGCTCCCTCCTCTTCCCGCCGCCGTGGCCATCACGCCGCCCGCGTTGAGGCCGCCCCCGCTGCACCGCCGCCCCCCCCCAGCACCGCGGTGGAGTGGCTCAGCCTCACCGACCTCGGCCGCCTCTACGGCATCTCGGCCGTGCAGACCGGCCGCCTGCTGGTGGCCGCCGGCCTGCGGGAGGCCAGTGGCGAACCCTCCGCCGAAGCGCTGCGCCTTGGGCTGGCCGTGATGGGACCCCCGCGCCACCACCACCACAGCGCCCTCTGGAGCCGCCAGGGCTGCGGCCCGGTGCTGGAGCGCGATGGCCTGCTGCCCATGGCCCAGCGCTCGCTGGTGGGCCTCTGGGCCGAACTGCTCAGCACGCTGCAGCGGGGCACCCCCGGCATCAGCACCTCCGCCGAGGAGATGGCCACCGAGGTGCCCCAGGAGCTGGTGCGGCCCGTGAATCAGGCCCTGCGCCAGCTTGGCAGCACCTTCCAGGTGAAGCGCCCGTCCGGGGTCAGGCCAGCCGCAGCGCCTCGGCCTGCTTGCTCGCCTTCTCCAGCAGCTGACGCAGCTGCTCCTCGTCGGTGTGACTGAGGTTCGTGCGCAGTAGCCGGGCGTGGGGGGCATGGGCGCGCAGCCGCTCGATCACCCGATCCGGCGTGGCCTCCCGCACCAGCAGGCAGAGGGCGGCGCTGCCCTTGGGCAGCGTCTCCCCCAGCTCGCGCATGAAGCCGTCGTTGATGCCGAGGTCTGACAGGGAGCCGGAGGCGGCGCCCACGCCGGCCCCCACCGCAGCTCCCAGCAGGGGATTGAGGAACATCAGGCCCACCAGGGTGCCCCAGAAGCCCCCGCCCAGGGCGCCGGCGGCCGTGAGGTTGATGGCCTGGCGCAGGTGTACCTGGCCTTCCGCATCGTGCTCCACCACCACGGCATCCTCGAGGGAGATCAGCTGCTCCCGCTGGATGTCCACCAGCTCCCGGCGCACCTGCTCGGCCTCCTCCACCTTGGGCAAGCCCACCACCACCAAGCTGCTCATGACCCGATCGCCGTTCGCCCCCCAGGCTAGGTAGGCCGGCGGCGGCTGGAGCGGGGCAGGGGGCGGCCCGCGGCGGCTGGGTTCGGTGCGGGCATGGAGCCCGGGGATTCCTCGCGGTTGCCGGCCGGCGGAGCGGCGGGCCGCTGCCAGCGGGGCAGGCTGAAGTCGTCGTCGCTGGGCCAGCCCTCCGCGGCCTCGGACGCCGCCTCTGCCGGACGCAGGACCGGGGCTCCCCGGCGGGAGATCGCCTCCAGGGGGCGGCGATTCGAGCGGGTTGGCCCGGAGGGGCCGGATCCCCCGGAGCCGGAACGGGGCTCCGGCCGGCGGCGCACCTCTCCGCTGGGCTGGGGCTGCTCCCAGGGTTCGCGCCAGTCGTCGCCGTCCTCCAGCAGCCAGTCGAGCTTGTCCTCCATCCAGCGGCCCAGGTTGTCGAGCCGCGGCAGCGATCCGCCCGGCGCCCCGCCCCGGGCCGGCCCTCCCCGCGCCGCCGGCCGGGAGCCGGGCCGCGCCCCCGACACCCCATCCACCAGTTGCCGTCCGGCACTCACCCAGCGATCCAGCCGCTGCTCGAGAGGATCGGTGCCGCGACGCTCGCTGCCGCCGCCCCGTCCTGCGGCGCCCTCGCGCAGCTCGCTCCAGCGGGAACCGCTCCAGCGGGATTCGTCGTTCATCCGTGCGCCTGGCTCGGTTCAGCCTATCGAGACCGCTCCGCCCGCCAGCGGCGGCGTCCCTCCAGCCAGCGCTCCCGGCCGAGGCCCACCAGGGCGATCGAGAGGCCGCCGAACTGCAGCGCCCAGAGAAAGGTCTCCATAGGCAGACCCTAGAGGGCCCCCGCCGGCTCGAAGACCAGCAGGCAGCTGGGGTGCCAGTGGCCCTCGTGCCAGCGTTCGCAGCAGTGGCGGCAGGCCAGGTTGCGGCGCCGTTTCTGGTAGCGGGCCCGCAGGCCGCAGCGGGGGCAGTGGGCGATCCAGCGGGCGGCGGCGGTGGGCAGGGGAAAGCTGTGGCGCAGCGTCACGCGGAACTCCTGCTGGCTGGCGTTGATCGCCTCCATGCGGGCGCGGAAGTGGGGGCCGTGCACTTCCCGCCGCCCGAGCACCCGGTCCACCCAGGCGTGGATCATCTCGTGGCAGAGGGTGCTGAGGGTGGCCTCGCGGGGCAGGGGATCCAGCAGCGGCCGCGACAGCACGATCTCGCAGAGTTCGCTGCCGTCGCTGCGCCAGCCGCGGCGGTAGAGGCCGGCGGTGCGGGAGAGGCGGCCGTCGCTCCAGCGCAGGGTCACCAGCGGCTTGCCGCCCGGGGCCAGGCTGCCCTCGAAATGCTCCCGGTTCAGCCGGTGGAACAGGGGCAGCAGGGGCTCCAGGGGCATCGGGACCGTCCCGCCGCTGCGGGGGATCGAGGGCGACAGTCTGTCCGGCCCGTCGGTCAGACTCTGTGATCCTGACTGCACCTGCGCGCCCATGGACTGGGGACTGGCCCGTGAGATCGGTACCAAGGCTCTGCTGGCCGGAGCCGGTGCCCTGCTCCTCTACTGGACCATCAGCGCCGTGAAGCTGGTGATCAGCGCCCGCGGCATCAATCCGCTGATCAAGCAGTTCTTCACCCAGGTGGCCAGCGGCCAGGTGGATGGCGCCTACCTGCTCACCACCAAGAACTACCGCTCCCACGTGAACCGGCAG
>JBJTWS010000170.1:0-7331 GCA_046081905.1 Synechococcus sp.
ATCGGCACGAACCGCCTCCACCAGATCCTGGCGGTGCTGGAGAAGCACCTCTCCCTGCCGCTGTCGCGCTTCGACTGCTACCTGGCGGTGGCCGGCGGCATGGAGGTGGAGGAGCCGGCGGCGGACCTGGGGGTGGCGGCCGCGGTGGTGGCCAGCTTCCGCGACCTCATCCTCCCTACGGGCACGGTGCTGATCGGCGAGCTGGGCCTGGGGGGGCAGCTGCGGCCCGTGGGCCAGCTGGAGCTGCGCCTGCAGGAGGCCGCCCGGCTGGGCTTCCGCCGGGCGGTGGTGCCCCGCGGCAGTGGGCTGGGCCGCCTGGCCGCTTCCCTGGATCTGCAGCTGCTGGAGGCGGCCACGGTGGCCGAGGCCCTGGTGGCCGCCCTGGGGGTGGATCCCGCCGCGGAGAGCGCCTGAGGGGCGGGGCGGGCGCTCAGAAGTACACGTCCACGTTGGCCCGGCCGGAGCTCTTGAGCCAGTTCTCGATGTCGAGGTAGCCGCCGGGGTAGAGGCGCACGGCCTTGGTCCAGTGCTCCGCGGCCTGGTCGAACCAGCGGTCGGCCTCGTCCTGGTTGCCGGCCTCGGCCGCCAGGCGCCCCCACTTCTCGTAGATCAACCCCATGTTCTTGAGGCAGGAGGGGGAGCTGGGATTGGCCTCCAGGGAGCGGCGGTAGTAGTCGAGCGACTTCTCCTCCTCGCCGTTGCTCATGTAAATGATCGCCATGTTCTTGAGGATCTCGCCCCGGTCCACGGCGTTCTCCTCGAGCTTGAGGGCCTCCTCGTAGTTCTCCAGGGCCTCGGCGTAGTCGCCGTCGTTCTGGGCGGAGAGGCCGTCGCGGTAGTACACGTAGGCCTCCTTGGCCTTGGGATCGATCGGCAGCAGCTTCACGATCAGATCGGCCATCACCGTGAAGCTCTTGTCGATGAAGTTGTCGTTGCGCTGACTGCGGGGCACGGGGAGTCGGGGGCTTCGTGGCCCCATCCTGCATCGCTTTCCCTGCCTAGCCTGCGCCCATCGCCCCCGGACCGTGAGCGAGCTCCACCCCT
The DNA here is from genome assembly GCA_046081905.1 of Synechococcus sp. Lineage (GTDB taxonomy): Bacteria > Cyanobacteriota > Cyanobacteriia > PCC-6307 > Cyanobiaceae > CBW1002. The sequence continues at coordinate 1,045 of JBJTWS010000170.1, forward strand.
CTGCCGCCCTGGAGCCCCTGCTGCTCGATGTGGAGGGCATGAAGTGCGGCGGCTGCGTGCGGGCCGTGGAGCGCCGCCTCCTGGAGCAGGAAGGCGTACGCCAGGCCAGTGTGAACCTGCTCACCCGCACCGCCTGGGTGGGGCTCGAGCCCGCCTCCGCCCCCACGGCCCTGCCGGCCCTGGTGGAGAGCCTGGCGGCCCTGGGCTTCCAGGCCCGGCCCCGCGGCGAGGGCGACCCGGCGGAGGGGCGGCATCGCCTGCAACGGGAACGGCACTGGTGGGAGCAGTGGCGCCAGCTGGTGGCGGCCCTAACGCTGCTGCTGCTCTCCGGCCTCGGCCATCTGGCCATGGTGGGCGGCCTGCCGGAGGCCCTGCTGGGGCCGGAGGGCCCCCTGGCGGTGCTGGTGCGCCCGGGGGCCCATGCCCTGGTGGCCACCCTCGCCCTGCTCGGTCCGGGGCGCGGCATCCTGGTGCGCGGCTTCCAGGCGGCCCGGGCCGGCCTGCCCAGCATGGACACCCTGGTGGGCCTCGGAGTGGCCAGTGCCTACGGCGCCAGCCTGGTGGCCTACCTCTGGCCGGCCACGGGCTGGCCCTGCTTCTTCAACGAGCCGGTGATGCTGCTGGGCTTCGTGCTGCTGGGCCGCTTCCTCGAGGAGCGGGCCCGCCACCGCACCGGCCGCGCCCTCGAGGCCCTCGCGGGCCTGCAGCCCGACAAGGCCCTGCTGCTGCTGGGCGACGATCCCCCCCGCGAGGTGCGGGTGGGGGGGCTGCGCCCCGGCGATCGGGTGCAGCTGCTTCCGGGGGACAGGGTGCCAGTGGATGGCCGGGTGCGGGAGGGGACCTCGGCGGTGGATGTCTCGAGCCTCACCGGCGAGCCCCTGCCCCTGCAGGCCGCCCCCGGCACCGCCCTCGATGCCGGCAGCCTCAACCTCGAGGCTCCGCTGGTGCTGGAGGTGAGCCGCAGCGGCGCCGAGAGCGCCGTGGCCCGCATCCTCCAGCTGGTGGAGCAGGCCCAGGCCCGCAAGGCGCCGATCCAGGGGCTCGCCGATCGGGTGGCGGGTCGCTTCACCCTGCTGGTGCTGGCCCTCGCCCTGACCACCTTCCTGTTCTGGTGGCAGGTGGGGGCGCACCTCTGGCCGCAGGTGCTGGAGAATGCCGCCGCCCTGCCGGCGCTGGATCCGGTGGCCCACGGCGCCCATGGCGGCCACGGGAGCCACGGCGGCGCGGCCACGACGCCCTTCTCCCTGGCCCTGCAGCTCGCGATCGCGGTGCTGGTGGTGGCCTGCCCCTGTGCCCTCGGCCTGGCCACCCCCACCGCGATCACCGTGGGCTCCGGGCTGGCGGCGAGCCGCGGGCTGCTCTTCCGCGGCGGCGACGCGATCGAAACCGCCGCTGGCCTGCGCACGGTGCTGTTCGACAAGACGGGCACCCTCACCCTCGGTCGCCCCCTGGTGAGCGCGGTGCACCCGCTGGAGGGCTTCGGCGCCGATCGGCTGCTGCAGCTGGCCGCCAGCCTCGAGCAGCACACCCGCCATCCCCTGGCCCATGCCCTGCTGCAGGAGGCCGAGCGGCGCAGTCTGCCGCTGCTGCCGGTGGAGCAGGCCCGCACCCACAGCGGCGCCGGGGTGGAGGGCCGGGTGGCTGGGGAGGGGCTGCTGCGGGTGGGCCGGCTCGACTGGCTGGCGGCCCATGGCCTCGCCATCGCCCCGCTGCAGGAGGCCTGCGCGGCGCTGGAGGTGCGGGGGGCCAGCGTGCTGGCTGTGGCCGCGGACGAGCGGCTGCTGGGCCTGGTGGCGGTGGAGGATCAGCCCCGCCGCGATGCCCGCACCACCCTGGAGCAGCTGCGCCGCCAGGGGCTGGCGGTGGGCCTGCTGAGCGGCGATCGGGCGGCGGCGGTGCAGCGCCTCGGCGAACGGCTGGGCCTGGCGGAGGGGGAACTGGGCTGGGAGCTGCGCCCCGAGCAGAAGCAGGAGCGGATCCTGGCCCGCCGCCAGCGGGGGCCGGTGGCGATGGTGGGCGATGGCATCAACGACGCTCCCGCCCTCGCCGCCGCCGACCTGGGCATCGCCGTGGGCACCGGTACCCAGATCGCCCAGGACACGGCCGATCTGGTGGTGCTGGGGGATCGGCTCGAGGGGGTGGTGGAGGCCCTGGCGATCGCCCGCCGCACCATGGCCACGGCCCGCACCAATCTGGTCTGGGCCTTTGGCTACAACCTGATCGTATTGCCGATCGCCGCCGGGGCCCTGCTGCCCGCCTTCGGCACCCTGCTCACCCCGCCCCTGGCGGCCCTGCTGATGGCCCTCAGTTCGATCACGGTGGTGGGCAACGCCCTGCTGCTTTCCTCCCCCCTGCGGCCCTGAGCAGCAGGATGGGGCCATGGGGCAGCCGCGGGAGGGCTGATGGAGCGCGGACGCTTCCTGGTGCTCGAGGGCATCGATGGCTGCGGCAAGACCACCCAGCGGCAGGCCCTGGCGGACTGGTTGCCCGGCTCCGGCCTGATGCCGCCGGGGGCTTCGCTGCGGCTCACCCGGGAACCCGGGGGCTCTCCCCTGGGGCTGGCCCTGCGGGAGCTGCTGCTCCATCCCCCCGGCGACCTGGCCCCCTGCCCGGAGGCCGAACTGCTCCTCTACGCCGCCGATCGGGCCCAGCATGTCCGCCAGTGCATCGAGCCGGCCCTGGCCGCCGGCCACTGGGTGCTGAGCGATCGCTTCAGCGGCTCCACCACGGCCTACCAGGGCCACGGCCGCGGCCTCCCGCTGGACACGATCCTGACCCTGGAGCACATCGCCACCGGAGGCCTGGTGCCCGATCTCACCCTCTGGCTGGATCTGCCGCTGGAGGAATCGCTGCGGCGGCGGGGGCACCGCCCCGCCGATCGGATCGAGGCGGCCGGGGAGGCGTTCCTCGGCCGGGTGCAGGCCGGCTTTGCCCAGCTGGCGGCAGAGCGCCACTGGCGGCGCATCGAGGCCTCCGCCGCCCCGGACGCCGTGAGCGAGGCCTGCCGCAGGGCCCTGCGGCAGCAGTTCGGGGGCCATGGCTGAGCTGTTCGGCGATCTGCTGGGGCAGCCCCGGGCCGCGGCCCTGCTGGAAGCGGCCCTGCGGCAGGACCGGCTGGCGCCGGCCTACCTGTTCGCCGGGCCCGACGGGGTAGGACGCCGGCTGGCGGCCCTGCGCTTCCTGGAGGGGGTGCTGGCCGGCCCCGCTGGATCGCCGGCGGTGCGGCGGCGGCTGGAGCAGGGCAACCACCCTGATCTGCTCTGGGTGGAGCCCACCTACCTGCACCAGGGGCAGCTCCACACCGCCGCCCAGGCCCGGGAGCAGGGCCTCAGCCGCCGGGCCTTGCCCCAGCTGCGGCTGGAGCAGGTGCGGGAGGTGACCCGCTTCCTCTCCCGCCGACCGGTGGAGGCCAGCCGCACCCTGGTGGTGCTGGAGGGGGCCGATGCGATGGCGGAGGCGGCGGCCAATGCCCTGCTCAAGACCCTGGAGGAGCCCGGCGAGGGGCTGCTGCTGTTGATCAGTGCGGCGCCCGAGCAGCTGCTGGGCACGATCCGCTCCCGCTGCCAGCAGATCCCCTTCGCGCGGCTCTCGCCGGCCCTGGTGGAGCAGGTGCTGGCGGCGTTGCCGCCTGAGCCGCCCGATCCGGCCTGCCCGGCGGATCCACCGGAACTGCTGGCCCTGGCGGCGGGATCCCCCGGTGCCCTGCTGCAGCACCGTCAGCAGTGGCGCGCCCTGCCGCCTGGGCTGGCCGAACGACTGCTCGGTCTGGGCAGAGATCCCCTGGAGGCCCTTGCCCTGGCGCGGGACCTGAGCGAGGCCCTCGAGGCCGAACAGCAGCTCTGGCTGCTCGACTGGTGGCAGTGGACCCTCTGGCAGCGACAGCACGACCCGGCGCCCCTGCGGCGGCTGGAGCTGCTGCGGCGCCATCTGCAGGCCTATGTGCAGCCGCGGCTGGCCTGGGAGGTGGCCCTGCTGGATCTGGCGGCCGGGCCGACCCTCAGGCCGAGGCCCGCTCCTGCCGGCGCAGGTCCCGCACCTCGTTGACCAGGTCCTGCACCTGGCTGAGCTGGTCGCCGCTGGGGAGCTCCAGGCAGTAGCCGGCTCCGTAGACGGTTTTGATGAAGCGGGGCTTGCGGGGGTCGGGTTCGAGCTTGGTGCGCAGGTGGCGCACGTGTACCCGGATGGTCTCGATGTCGTCGTCGGGCTCGTAGCCCCACACCTCCTTGAGGATCGGCGAGGGGGCCACGGTCTGACCGTGGCGCTGCAGCAGGCAGTGGAGCAGCTCGAATTCCAGGTGGGTGAGGCGCACCGGTTCGTCGAACCAGATCGCTTCGAACCGTTCCGGCACCAGGGTGAGGCAGCCGTAGCTGAGGATCTCGTTGTGCTTGGTGGAGAGGGGCGCACGGTCGGTGCGGCGCAGCAGCGCCTTCACCCGCACCATCAGCTCCTCGAGGTCGAAGGGTTTGGTGAGGTAGTCGTCGGCGCCGGAGTTGAAGCCGCTCACCTTGTCCTTGGTGCCTCCGAGGGCGGTGAGCATCAGGATCGGGATCTTGGCGGTGCGCTCGTCGCGGCGGAGGCGCTGGCAGAGGGTGAGGCCATCCACCTTCGGCAGCATCAGGTCCAGCAGGATCACATCCGGGTTCACCTGCAGGGCGAGGGCCTGTCCCTTGATGCCGTCCTCGGCGCGGTGCACGTCGAAGCCGCCGTGCTCGAGGTGGCCGGCCACCAGCTCGCGCATGTCGCTGTCGTCTTCGATCAGCAGGATGCAGGGCTTCATGGGGCGGAGCAGGGAAGGGGACGGCGAGGGGAAGGGGGGCGGCGCTCACCGGGGTACGGGGGGCGGGGGAGGTCGCCGCCGGCGGGGGCCTCCGGGGCAAGGGTTCACAGGGACCCAAACCGCCGCTCTGGAGTGGGTCCATTCTCCTTGGCCCAGCGGGTTCTGTACGGCACTTCTGTCGGTTCGATCGGACACCGATCCGGGTCTGCTCGTTTCTTTTGTTCGCGGAATCCCCCGAAATCGCCTGCGACCACAGGAGTTCTCCAGACCTGCGTGGCTGGGGCTCCGGAGGGAATCTTCAGAAAGTCTTCGGGCGCCGCCCCTGGCGACAGCGCCGATCCCCTGTAGCCAGACAGCGCTACACCTAGGTGGCGGCCCGTGGAGGGATCTCCTGGCAGAACATAAAAAACCGGAGCAGGTGCTCCGGCTTCGATCAGAAACTCCCCGGGCGGGATTCGAACCTGCGACCAATCGGTTAACAGCCGACCGCTCTACCGCTGAGCTACCGAGGAATGGGACCCGGAGAAGCTACCTCGCGGCCTTGCCCCCTTGCAAGGGGGCCAGTTCCTGTCGGAGGGCATCGCCGCTGCGCCAGGGCCCGGTGTGGCCGCGCTGCATCCGTGCTGCACCGTCGCAGACGGCCAGCTCCTCCAGCCGGTGGGTGATCCACAGGGCGGTGCAGGCCGGCTTCGGGCCGGAGCAGAGGCCTCGGATCAGCTCCAGCACATCCCGCTGGCTCTCCGGGTCCAGCAGGGCGGTGGGTTCATCCAGCAGCAGCAGCCGGGCGCCGCTGGCCAGGGCGCCGGCGATGGCGAGCCGCTGCTTCTGGCCGCCGCTGAGGGTGTGGATCGGTCGCGGTCCCAGGCCCGCGAGCCCCACCTGCTCCAGGGCCTGCTCCACCCGCTCGCGGCGCTGGCTGCGGGACAGCTCCAGGGGAAGGCCCAGCTGCAGGTCACTGGCGCAGCTGGGCAGCAGCAGCTGGTGGTCGGGGTTCTGGAACACCAGCGCCGGGCGGTGCGGGCTGTGGATTTCCCCCTGGCCGGGTTCCAGCAGCCCGGCGATCAGCCGCAGCAGGGTGCTCTTGCCGCTGCCGTTGCTGCCCACCAGCATCCAGAGCCCCGGCCGGGGGATGGTGAGGTGGCAGTGCTGCAGGGCCGGGCGGCCGTTCGGCCAGGTGAACCCCAGGCGCTCGATGCGCAGGGGCGGCTCCGTCCGCGCCGGGGCTTCCGTGGAGGGGGGCAAGGGGCTGCTCAGTCGTCGAAGCTGAACCCGGGCCGCCGGGCGCCGCCCCCACTGGCCGACTTCTCATACATCTGCACCGCCACCAGCTCGCTGCTGAGCAGGCTGATGCGCTTCTCCTCCTCCTTCTCGCAGTGGAGCTCGAGCACCCGCGGCTGGCCCGATTCCAGGGCCTGCCGCACCTCGGCGTAGAGGGAGCGGGCGGCCTCCAGCTCCTTGCGCTGCACCACGATCGGCATGGGGCTCAGCTTGAGGGACAGCTCGACGACGT
>JBJTWS010000171.1:0-5178 GCA_046081905.1 Synechococcus sp.
CTTTCCTGGTGTCCATGGCGCTGTGGCCCCACTCCGATCCATCTCGAACTCGGTTGTGAAACGCAGCAGCGGCGACGATAGTTGGAGGGTAGCCTCCCGCGAAAATAGCTCGATGCCAGGGTAAACTCTTGTTCCTATCCAATGCCTCCACTGCTGCCCCTGAGGGGCGCGGTGGGGGCTTTGGTCGTTGGTTGAGGTGACCTCGATGCCCTTGTCCGTGCGGCGCAGCCGATGGTCTTCCCTCTGGCGGCCTCTGTGGGGGGCGTATCGGCTGTGGCTGCAGTTGGACTGTATTGATCTGAGTGCCGCGTTCGCCTATCACTGCCTGCAGTCGTTCGTGCCGGTGCTGCTGATCGCCCTGTCGATCGCTTCACGAATTCTTGGCCGCGACCCTGGATTGTCGGAGCGGTTGATTGAGTTTGCTGACGGCATTCTTCCCTCCACTGCACTTCCATTCCTGGAGGTTCTAGTTCAGAAATTCACCCGCCAGGGACCCGGAGCAGGCATCTTTGGACTTGTATTTCTGTTGCTGAGTGCAGGGAATATCTATCTCACCCTCCAGCGCGGCATGGATCGAGTCTGGGGTTGGCGCCACGCCGGACTCGAGGGGCTGCCCTGGAATCGAGTGATCTGGCGCTTCCTTGCCCTGCGTTTCAAGGCCTTTTTGATGATCACGGTTCTGGCGGTTCTGATCGTGCTGGATCAGCTGGTGAATACCTTCAATCTGCTCGTGCTCAGGCCGTTTGCGCTCCCCTGGCTGCCGCCACTGCTGCATCGCCTGATGCATGCTTCGTTCCTGGCGGACCTCGGCCTGTCTGGGTTCATCGGCCTGATCTGTGCCTGGGCGGCCCTTTGGATTCTCCCCTCGCGCATGGTGCCGGCCCCGGTGGTGTTGCCAGGGGCCGCACTCGGGGCCGCAGCGCTGATGGGGATGAACCTGTTTCTGGGGCGGATTCTTCTCTCCCTCGGGGTGCGATTTCAGGCGTTTGGTTTGGTGGGTGGTGTGCTCGTGCTCACCCTCTGGATCTGGTCCGTGGGAGTGGTTCTCTATTACAGCCAGTGCCTCAATGTTGTGCTCTGGCATGCGCGCAAGCGTTCGCATCCCCAGCTGGTTGCCTGATCCAGCCTGCCCTTAGCCTTGCGGAAGAATCCCCCGTTGCTGGCGGCTGTCGTCCATGAATCGCCCGTTTCCCTGGATCTGGGTATTCATCCTGGGCCTGCTGCTGTTGGCTCCCTCTCCGGCGGGTCGGGTGCTGCTGGATGTGCTCGGTGGACTCACGCTCGGCATCCTGCTGCTTCCCGTGCTGGCGGCAGGAGGAATCTGGGTGGCCTGGCAGGTGCTGAAGCGCCGTCTCACGGTCTGCCCGGCCTGCGGAACGGCCAGCCTCTCGCAGGACATCTGCCCGGCCTGCGGGGCCTCCCTGAGCAATCCGGCGGGATCCATCCCGGTGAATCTCACCGATTCCCCCGGCGCCACTCCGCCCTCCTCCCCTGGGATGGACGCCAGCAGCATGACCATCGATGTGGCAGCCGAGGAAGTGGAGGAACGCTGATTCCTCCCAACCGGCTGCTCAGGCCTGCCCTGCCGTTTCCCGCTCGAGTTCGGCGAGGCGCCGTTCGCGCAGATAGAGAAACAGCGGGGCACCGCAGGCGAAGGCCAGCGTGACGCAGCTGAGTAGCACCCAGGGCAGACCCCGCAGCTCCAGCCGGCGGCTTTCCTGCACCATCCAGATCACAACGGCCGTGGCGCCGATGGTGAGGTCGCGCGAGAGCGACGTGGCCGCCGGGTTGGCGCTGGCCTGCTGCAGGAAGCTCCCCAGATCGAAGGCCGAGGAACTGGCGGCGATGAAATCGAGGTTGGCCATCCAGGGCCAGATCGCTCCGGCCACGGCCAGCGAGAGATACAGCCACTGCAGGGGAGTCTGGGGAAGCCAGGACTTGGCCATGGGGAGGGGGCGGCAGGAAACGGTGGAAGGGAGCATGGCAGGCCAACCCCATCCCGCGCGGTGGCGGGCTTCAGCCTGCAGGAGGCAGGGGTTCGGGGGCCTGCTCGGGTTGAGTGGGCTGCCACAGCAGCACCTCCTGCTCCACCCGCTCGAGGATGGCTTCGCAGCGGCTGAGGTACTGGAGTCCGCGGCGGTAGAGGTCGGCCATCTGCTCCACTTCCAGGTCGCTGGTCTGCAGCTCAGCCAGCACCAGTTCCAGGGCAGTGCGCGCCTGCTGGTAGTTGAGATCCTGCGCGATCGAGGCCGCGCCCTCCTCCGCGATCGGGTCACCGTCCTTAGGGGCGGGCGTGGGGGATCGGTGGGCCATGGAGCAAGGGAGAGGGGAGAGGGGATCAGAAGGGCTCTGAAGCCAGGGCCTGGCGGTGTTGCACCACGCTCTGCAGGGTCCCATCCGCCAGCTGCACCGTGATCACCGCCCCGGGGGGCGCCTCTTCGATCGAGCGCAGCAGCGAACCTTCCTTGCGCCGCACCAGGGCGAAGCCCCGCTTCAGCAGCTGCAGCGGTGCCAGGGCTTCGAGCAACTGGCGCTGCTGCTCCAGGAGTGCGCGGTTTCTCTCCAGCAGCTGGCGGGGATGGAGGGCCTCGAGCTGGCGGCGGTGCTGCTGCAGCCGCTGGCTCTCCATCGGCAGGCGCCAGTCGATCGTGCGCTTCAGCTGCCGCCGTTGTTCCGCCAGCGTCTGCAGGGCGGCCTGGCGATCCGGCAGCAGGGCCACCAGGGCCGCGGTGGGGGTGGCGGCGCGGTAGTCCGCCACCAGATCGGCGATGGTGGTGTCGTCTTCATGGCCGAGCCCACACACCACCGGCAGGGGGCAGCGGCCAAGGCAGCGGGCCAGCCGCTCCCCATCAAACACGGCCAGGTCTTCGCGGCTGCCGCCCCCGCGGGCGAGCACCAGGGCCTCCACGCCCCAGCCCTCGGCCCGCTCGATCACCCCCTCCACGGCGGCACAGATCTGCTCTTCCACCGGACCCTGCACCGGGATCGGCACCACCAGCAGCCGGGTGGCGGGCCAGCGCTCCCGGGCGGTGCGCAGCAGGTCCGCCAGGGCGGAACTGGGAACGCTGGTGAGCAGGGCCAGGGCGGTGGGATGGCTGGGGAGTGGCCGCTTGCGCTCGGGATCGAACCAGCCCTCGGGGGCCAGCAGTTCGCGCACCCGCTCGAACTGGCGCAGGGCGGCACTGCGGCTGGGGCGGATGTCGAGTACCTGCACGCAGAGGTTGGCTCGGCTTTCCCAGAAGTTGAGCCGCCCCACCACCGTCACCCCGTCGCCCTCCTCCGGCAGGTAGGAGAGCTTCTGGCGCAGCGACGACCAGATCACCCCGGAGATCGTGGCTTCGCCATCGGTGAGGGTGAGCCAGAGGTGGCCCCGCTTGAGCTGGGGGCGGCTCACGGTGGCCTCCAGCAAAAAACGGGGCGCGAAGCCCCGCTCCAGCAGCCGGGAGATCGCCGCATTCAGGGCCGCCACGTCGTAGCGGGGCAGGCCCGCGGATCTGGCGGGTTCCGCTGGAGGGCGCAAGCCGTTCACCTCAGCGGACCAGCTTGCGGTACTGGAACCACCAGTACGCGCTCACGATGGTGCCCACCACAGCCACCACACGGCCGATCGGGTGGTCGAAACGGATCAGACCGGCGCCGGTGATCACTAGGGCTGTGCTCAGCAGCCGGGAGCCGTCTCGGCGGTTGTCGACGTAGAAACGGGGTGCCATCCCGGCGGCAGCGGCAGCTCCCCACCCTAGGCAGGGGGCGGCAGAGGCCCCTAGGCACCCCAGGTACCGGAGGGAACTCAGCCGAGACCGAGCTGGGCCAGGATGCCTTGGCCGGTGAGCAGTTCGGTGGCCAGGCCGATCACGAAGCCCATCATGGCCAGACGGCCATTCCAGGTCTCGGCGAAGTTCACGAAGCCGAAGCGGGGCTGGGAAGCGTCAGACATGGAAGGAAGTTCCAAGACCCCCAAATTTTAACGAAATCTGGAGTTGCCTTGACAGACCTGGAGCTTCGCGGAGGTTCGGATTCTCGGTTTGACAAGGCCGAGGGGCTGGGCTAGGGCTCTTCCAGCCACTTCCCTTCCCATCTCCCTTCCGCCTTCCCCGTCCCGGGCCCTGCTCCAGAGCCAGGTTGCCGCCGCGCTGCCGCCGCGACCCGAACTGGTGCTGGTCACCGATCTCGATGGCACCCTGCTTGGGGGAGAGGCTCCCTGGCGCCGCGCCCTCTACCGCTGGCTGCGGGACCATCGCCAGGAGGTGCTGCACATCTTCTGCACCGGCCGGCAGCTGGCTTCGATCGCGGCCCTGCTGGCGGAAGAGGAGGCCCTCGGTCTGCCCAATCCCCACCTGGTGATCGGCGATGTGGGCTGCACCGTGGCCTGCGGAGCCACCCTGGCGCCGGTACCGGCCCTGGTGAATCCGATCGAGCAGCGCTGGCGGGGGCTGCCGGAGCGCCTGCGGCCGCTGATGGAGGCGCTGCCCGGGGTCGAGCCCCAGCCCATCCATACTGAGCGCCGCCTGGCCTACCTCCTCCACGGTGAGGGGCCGGCCCCGGAGCACGTGGAGGCGATCCGCTCCCGGGGCGCCGATGTGGTGGTGTCCGACAACCGCTACCTCGATGTGCTTCCGCCGGGGGTGAACAAGGGATCCACCCTCCTGGCCCTGCTGGACTGGCTGGAGATCGGCCACCGCTCGGTGGTCACCGCCGGCGACACCCTCAATGACCTGGCCATGTTCGAGACCGGTCTGGCGGGCGTGATGGTGGGCAACGCCGAGCCGGCTCTGGTGGAAACGGTGGCAGCGGCGGAGCTGCCGCGGCTCTACCGGGCCCAGGCCCCTGGCTGCGCTGGCATCGTGGAGGGGTTGCACCACTTCGGCTACGGCCCGCTGCTGGCGGATTTCCCCCGGGTGGTGCTCTGATCCCTCTGGGCCAGGCGGGCCTTGGTGAGGCCCGTGGCCTCGGCCTGGCGCGGGTCCTCCGGCCAGGGATGGCGGGGGTAGCGCCCCCGCAGCTCCCGGCGCACCTCGGCGTAGCCCTGCCGCCAGAAGCCCTCCAGATCCCGGGTGATCGCCGCCGGCCGGCCGGCGGGGGAGAGCAGGTGCACCGTGACCGGCAGGCGCCCCTGCAGCAGCACCGGGGTGTGCAGGCAGCCGAACATCTCCTGCAGCTTCACCGCCAGCACGGCTTCGC
>JBJTWS010000172.1:0-5762 GCA_046081905.1 Synechococcus sp.
CCGCCCACCAGCACAGGGAATGGAGAGCGCTCGGAATCGAGACCGAAGCGCCAGCCGGGGCCCTGCTGAACCTGCAATCTCAGCCGGGCAACAGGGCAGGCTGATCCTGCTCGTCACTCAGCTCGATGATGGCCCGCTGCACTGGCTTGATCATCGAGTCATCGAGCAGCCCGTCGAAATCATCGAAACGGCGCTGCTTGGCGCGGAAGGCGATGCGGACGGTGGTGAGGTAACGGTTGCTGGAGTGGCGGATCAGGCTCTCCCCCCGCTGGGCCAGTTCCTTGGCACTGACTTCCACGCCGAGCTGCATCGCAGATCTCTTCACCAACGCTCCCCAACCTAAGCGAGGGCTCCGCCGCGCCATTCTGGGCCGATGAGCGGCACCCTCGCGATCGACCTGGGCAGCAGCACCACCGTGGTGGCCTGGCAGCCCGACGGCGGCCCCCCGGCCCTGCTGGCCCTGGAGCCCTACGCCTGCGGCGAGCCCTGCGTGGTGCCCAGCCTGCTGTGGCTGGCCTCGGCGGAGAGCCCCCGGCCCCTGATCGGCCGCCAGGTGCTGGAGGCCGGCCTGGCGGGGGACCCCAGCCCCCGGCTCTGCCGCGATTTCAAACGCCGCATCGGCGCCGAACTCTCCGAGCTCGACACCCCGGCACCCGGCGCCCCGCCCCACGACGCCGCGGGCGCCATGCTGCTCAGCCCCGAGCAGGCCGGAGCCCGCCTGCTGGAGGCCCTCTGGAGTGCCCTGCCGGCGGAAGTGCGGCCGCGCCGCCTGGTGCTCACCGCCCCGGTGGAGAGTTACCGCGGCTACCGCCGCTGGCTGCAGCGGCTCAGCACCTCGCTCGCGGTGGAGGAGGTGGCCCTGGTGGATGAACCCACCGCCGCCGCGATCGGCTGCGGTCTCCCCCCCGGCAGCCGCGTGCTGGTGGTGGACCTGGGCGGCGGCACGATCGACCTCTCGCTGGTGGCCCTGGAGGGGGGCGAGGGCCGGGCGGCGCCGCTCGCCCAGCTGCTGCGCTTCGGGGGGCGCAGCCTGGAGGACAGCCGCCAGGCCCTGCGCTGCGCCCGGGTGATCGGCAAGGCCGGCCTGCCCCTGGGCGGCCGCGACATCGACCGCTGGATCGCCGCCCTGCTGCGGCCCCAGGCGACCGCCGATGCAGGTCTGCTGGAGGTGGCCGAACGGCTGAAGTGCCGTCTCAGCGAAGAGGAGGAGGCCCTGGAGCTCTGGTGTCCCCCCGGGGAGGCGGCGGTGCCGCTGCGGCTGGAGCGCGGCCGCTTCGAGCACCTGCTGGAGGAGCGCGGCCTGCTCGAAGCGCTGGATCGCTTGCTGGAGGAGGTGCTGGCCGCCGCCCGGCGGGAGGGGCTGGCGGAGAAGGGCATCGCCGCGGTGCTGCCGGTGGGCGGCAGCAGCCGCATCCCCCGCATCCGCCGCTGGCTGCAGGAGCGCTGCGGCACCATCCCGCTGCGGGATGAGCGGCCGGTGGAGGCGGTGGTGCTCGGCGCCCTGGCGCTCACCCCGGGGGTGCAGGTGCGGGACGTGCTCCACCAGGGGGTGAGCCTGCGCTGCTGGGACCGCCGCAGCGGCCGCCACCACTGGCACCCGCTGTTCGTGGCGGGTCAGGCCTGGCCCACCGGCACCCCGCTGGAGCTGGTGCTGGCCTGCCAGCGGGAGGGGCAGCAGGCCGTGGAGCTGGTGCTGGGGGAACCCGCCGCGGAGCAGCGCTCCGAGGTGGTGTTCCGCGAGGGGGTGCCGGTGCTGCGGGCGCGGCCGGCGGGCAGTGCCCCGGTGCGCCCCTGGAGCCGGCAACCCGACCCCCTGCCCCTCGATCCCCCGGGCCAGCAGGGGGAAGACCGGCTGCGGCTGCGCTTCTCGATCGATCCCCGCGGCCAGCTGCTGCTGGAGGGCGAGGACCTGCGCACGGGCCAGGCGATGGCGCCGCGGCCGCTGGGCGCCGTGCGCTGATCGCGGCCTCCCGGGGTGGACGCCGCCACCGCTGCCCCCTGCCGGCGGCTGCCGCAGCCCTGCTTCCATAGAACGGACCCAGTGTTCGGTTCCGGCTTGGCCCTCCGCCGCCACAGACTGCCGCGTGTGTGGCTGGCGATCACCCTGGGGATGGTGGTGACCGGGGTGGGCGTGGCCCGCTGGTGGGAGGGGGAGCTGCCGCAGCGCCTCGCCGCCGCCTCCCGCCAGGGCGACCTCGACGCCTGCCTGCGCTACAGCGAACAGCTCTCGGCCCTGCGCTGGATGGCCGGCCAGGCGCCCATAGAACAGGGCCAGTGCCGCCTGCTCAAGGCCCGCCAGCTCTGGGAGCAGCAGGCCTGGAGCGAAGCGCTGGCCCTGCAGCTGCAGCTGGTCAATTCCGCCGCCGGCACCAACAAGGATCGCCGCCAGCTGGTCGCCTGGCAGGAGGACCTGCGCCGCCGCTCCCTTGCCCTCTTCGCCGAGGGCGACCTCGAGGGTGCCCTGGCCCTGCTGGCGGCCATGGGCGAGGAGAAGAAGCCCAACGGCACCGCCCTGGGCGACAGCCTGCGGGAGCAGTGGAACCGCAACCGCTACCAGCTGGAGCGGGGCCGGCAGCTGGCGGATCGGGAGCGCTGGTGGGAGGCCCTCGATGCCCTCAACCGCATCGACCACCCCTGGTGGAAGCAGGAGAGCCAGCCGGTGCGCGAACAGGTGGACGCGGGCCTGAAGCGCCTCGCCGACGGTCAGAAGGAACACGACAGCCACGGCTCCCTGCCCCACACGGTGCCGGCCGAGGAGCTCGACGACCTGGTGCGGAAGGGGATGGCCTCGGGCCTCGACGACTTGACGGCCTTCGAGCAGGCCTGCCGCAAGCTGGGGGGCAAGATCGTGGAAGCCGGCCCGGAGACCGCCTGCCAGCGCTGAGGCCCCCGGCGGCCCCCACCGCGTGACAGGATGCGGCCGCCCGTGTCCCGCCCCGGACCGCGGCTCCACCGTCCATGCAGCAGCCCATGCAGCCAGGAGATCCGGTCACCGTCACCAGCAGCGTGGTGGTGTTTCACCATCCGCAGCACCGCGGTCAGGCCTTCGACCTTCAGGGCCAGCAGGGCGAGGTGGTGCAGGTCCTCCACGACTGGAAGGGCAAGCCGATCAGCCCCACCCTGCCGGTGATCGTGGCCTTCGGGAAGTTCCGGGCCCACTTCCGCGCCGAGGAACTCAGCCCCGCCTGACCTTCTCCCCCTCAGGCCGCGGGCTTGAGCAGGAACACGCCGTCTTGGCCATCGATGGCGCTGAGGCACAGCTGAATCGATTCCTGCCGGCTGGTGGGCACCAGGCGGCCGCAGAAATCGGGCTGGATCGGCAGCTCCCGATGCCCCCGGTCCACCATCACCAGCAGGCTCACCCGCCGGGGGCGTCCCCAGGCCTGCAGAGCCTCCAGGGCCGCCCGCACCGTGCGGCCCGTGAAAATCACATCGTCGACGAGCACCACCTCGCGATCCTCGAGGCCGCCGGCGGGCAGCTGGGTCGCCTCCACCAGGCGGGTGCCCACCCGCTGCAGATCATCGCGATGGAAGGTGGGATCGAGGCTGCCCTGGTCCACCGGGTGGCCCAGCCGCTGCTCGAGCCGCTCCGCCAGCACCCGCGCCAGGGCCACCCCCCGGGTGGGGATGCCGAGCAGCAGCAGGGATCGGCCCTCCTCGGTGCGCTCCAGCACCTGGGAGGCGAGGCGATCGATCGTGCGGCCGAGGTCCTGGGCGGAGAGGATCTCCAGCCGGGCGGCGGATTCACGGGAGGGATCGGCCGAGGCGGCGTGCGTGCGGTCCATCGGCGGGGCGCAGCGGCCACGGGCTGCCCATGGTAATTCCCGCGGCTGTGCTCAAAGCCTGACCGTGGCAGCGGCGGCGGAGGGGATGGTGCGCCGGAGCGTAAATTGGGGTTGGATAGAGATTGACACGAGGCCTGCGGACGTTCGGGTGAAAACAGTCGACTCTCCTCAGCCAGCTTCCGCCCCCGCCCTGCACCACGCCGGTGGTGCTGGATCTGCAGCCACCCTGGCGGAGCGCTCCCCGGTGGCCCCTGTGGTTCTGGCCATCCTGGACGGCTGGGGATTCCGGCCCGAGGACGAGGACAACGCCATCCGCACCGCAGACACTCCGGTGATGGATGCCCTCTGGCATGCCTACCCCCACACCCTGATCGAAGCCAGCGGCGGCGCCGTGGGTCTGCCGGACGGGCAGATGGGCAATTCCGAGGTGGGTCACCTCACGATCGGCTCGGGCCGGATCATCCGCCAGGAACTGGTGCGGATCAGCCAGGCCGTGCGCGATGGCTCCATCGCCCACAACGCCGCCCTCAACGCCCTGGCGGACCAGCTCCTGGCGGAGGGGGGAACCCTCCACCTGATCGGGCTCTGCTCCGATGGCGGGGTGCACAGCCACATCGAGCACATCGGCGGCCTGCTGCGCTGGGCAGCTGCCCGGGGGCTCTCCCGGGTGTGTCTGCACGTGATCACCGACGGACGGGACACGGCACCCCATGGGGGCATCGCCTTCGTGGAGCGGATCCAGCAGCAGATCGCCGAGGCCGGCATCGGGGAGATCACCACCCTGTGCGGCCGCTTCTGGGCCATGGACCGCGACAACCGCTGGGAGCGCACCGAGAAGGCCTACCGGCTGCTCACCGAGGAGCAGGAGATCCTCTCGAGCACCCCGATCGAGGTGATCCAGGCCTCCTACGCCAACGACATCACCGATGAATTCCTGGAGCCGGCGCGTCTGGGGCCCGGTGCCATCCAGGCCGGAGATGGGCTGGTGTGCTTCAACTTCCGGCCCGACCGGGCCCGCCAGTTGATCCGTGCCTTCGTCCAGAGCGAATTCAGCGGCTTCCCGCGCGAGCGGATCGAACCCCTGCCCGTGGTGACCTTCACCCAGTACGAGCAGGGCCTGCCGGTGGCGGTGGCCTTCCCCCCCGAGTCCCTGGACGGGTTGATGGGGCAGGTGGTGTCCGAGGCGGGCCTGCGGCAGTTCCGCACCGCCGAAACGGAGAAATATCCGCACGTCACCTACTTCATGAACGGCGGCATCGAGAAGGCCTTCCCCGGCGAAGACCGCCATCTGGTGCCCTCGCCGCGGGTGGCCACCTACGACCAGGCCCCGGCCATGTCGGCCGAGCTGCTCACCGACAGCTGCATCGCCGCCATCCAGAAGGGGATCTACTCCCTGGTGGTGATCAACTACGCCAACCCCGACATGGTGGGCCACACCGGCCAGATGGAGGCCACGGCCGAGGCGATCCACACCGTGGACACCTGCTTGGGGCGCCTGATGGAGGCCACGAACCGCATGGGCGGCACCCTGCTGATCACCGCCGACCACGGCAACGCCGAACTGATGGAGGGTCCCGATGGCCTTCCCTGGACGGCCCACACCACCAATCCGGTGCCCGTGATCCTGGTGGAGGGGGAACAGCGCAAGATCCCCGGCCACGGCACCGCGATCGTGCTGCGGGAAGGCGGCGGCCTTGCGGACATCGCCCCCACCCTGCTCGAGATCCTGGGCCTCGAAAAGCCGGCCAGCATGAGCGGCACCTCGCTGATCGTGCCCGTGGGGGCCGCCTCCACGACGGCCGGCCGCATCGCCCAGCCCCTCGGCGTCTGATCGGTCCCTAGGAGCCTGTTGCGCATAGAACAACGCGTGACACTCCACAGACGCCCATAAATCTGCCCGGATCCCAGTGACTGCAATGGATCTGGACGAGAGGATGGGGCATGCAGACAGCCAAGACCTTTCGCCCCTGGCAGCCG
>JBJTWS010000173.1:0-8806 GCA_046081905.1 Synechococcus sp.
CGGATGCGCTGCAGCAGCCGCAGCCGCCGCCGCCGCGCCGTGATCGTGAGGAAGAGGCGGATCGGCACGTAGACCAGGGCCATCAGCAGGCCCAGGGCGGCGATCAGCAGGAACACCATCGCGTCCGCCGTGGAGCCCGCCACCAACGCCGCTTCGGCGGTGGCGCTGTCGAGGGTGTTCTGCAGCAGATCCTCCATGGCACCACAGCTCCCCGGCCCTGCGCCGACGCTACCGGGATCCCAGGGAGCGGGAAGCCCGGCGGGTCCATGGATTCGGCTTTCCCCACCGGAGCGATCGCCCCAGGCGACGGCCGCTGTGGGAGCCTGAAACTTCACGTTCTGCCGGTTCTGCCCGATGGCCAAGCTGATCCAGTTCGCCGACGCGTCGCGCGAATCCCTGGAACGGGGGGTGAACGCCCTGGCCGATGCCGTGCGGGTCACGATCGGCCCCCGCGGCCGCAACGTGGTGCTGGAGAAGAAGTACGGCGCCCCGGACATCGTCAACGACGGCGTGACCATCGCCCGGGACATCGAACTGGAGGATCCATTCGAGAACCTCGGCGCCAAGCTGATCCAGCAGGTGGCCTCCAAGACCAAGGACAAGGCCGGCGATGGCACCACCACCGCCACGGTGCTGGCCCAGGCGATGGTGCGGGAGGGCATCCGGAACGTGGCCGCCGGTGCCAGCCCGGTGCTGCTGCGCCGCGGCATGGAGAAGGCCGTGGCCAAGGTGGTGGAGGGCATCGCCAGCCGCTCCCAGGCGGTGGCCGGCGATGCCATCCGCCAGGTGGCCACGGTGAGCTCCGGCAACGACGAGGAAGTGGGCGCGATGATCGCCCAGGCCATGGAGAAGGTGAGCGCCGATGGGGTGATCACCGTGGAGGAGTCGAACTCCCTGGCCACCGAACTGGAGGTGACCGAGGGCATGGCCTTCGATCGGGGCTACAGCTCCCCCTACTTCGTGACCGACCAGGACCGGCTGGAGTGCGTCTACGAGAACGCCCTGCTGCTGATCACCGACCGCAAGGTGAGCGCCATTGCAGATCTGGTGCCGGTGCTCGAGTCGGTGGCCCGCAGCGGACGCCCCTTGGTGATCCTGGCCGAGGAGGTGGAGGGCGAGGCCCTCGCCACCCTGGTGGTTAACAAGAACCGCGGCGTGCTGCAGGTGGCGGCGGTGCGGGCCCCCGGCTTCGGAGACCGCCGCAAGGCCATGCTCGAAGACATCGCCATCCTCACCGGCGGCACGGTGGTGAGTGAGGAGCGGGCCATGACCCTCGACAAGGTGACCCTGGAGCAGCTGGGCCAGGTGCGCCGGATCACGATCACCAAGGACAGCACCACCCTGGTGGCCGGCGAAGCCACCCACGAAGCGGTGCGCGAGCGGGTGGCCTCGATCCGCCGTCAGCTTGACACCACAGACTCCGACTACGACCGCGAGAAGCTGAACGAGCGGATCGCCAAGCTGGCCGGCGGCGTGGCCGTGATCAAGGTGGGCGCCCCCACCGAAACCGAACTGCGCAACCGCAAGCTGCGCATCGAGGACGCCCTCAATGCCACCCGGGCCGCGGTGGAAGAGGGCATCATCCCCGGCGGCGGCTGCACCCTGCTGCAGCTCTCCGAGGGGCTCGAGGAGCTGCGCCTCTCCTGCACGGGGGATGAGCGCACCGGCGTGGCGATCGTGCAGCACGCGCTTGGCGAACCCCTCCGTCAGATCGCCGCGAATGCCGGCGCCGACGGCACGGTGGTGGCCGCCGAAGTGCTGGCCCGTGGCCTCGGCTACAACGCCGCCACCGGGATCTACGAAGACCTGCTGGCGGCCGGCATCGTCGATGCGGCCAAGGTGGTGCGCCTGGCCCTGCAGGATGCTGCCTCGATCGCCTCGCTGCTGCTCACCACCGAGGCGGTGATCGCCGACAAGCCCGAACCTCCTGCTCCGGCCGCCCCCTGCGGCGACATGGGGGGCATGGGCGGAATGGGTGGTATGGGGGGCATGGGCGGAATGGGCGGCATGGGCATGCCCGGCATGATGTGAGCCCCCGGCGGGCGGGGGTCAGCCGCTCTGGCTCCCGCCCATCCGGGCCACGTAGGCCGCCACCTGCAGATCCACGCCGGTGATTGCCGTGCCCACCACCACCGCATCGGCGCCGCACTCCAGGGCCTGGGCGGCCTGCGGCGCCGAGGCGATGCCCCCCTCACAGATCAGGGGTACCGTCTCGGGCAGCTGCCGCCGCAGCGGTTCGAGCAGATCCCAGGCCGGCGGGCGCTGCTCCGCCGTGGCTTCGGTATAGCCGTAGAGGGTGGTGCCCACCCAGGCACAGCCCAGGGCCGCGGCCCGCAGGCCATTGGCCAGGCTGTCCACATCGGCCATCAGGGGAGCCCCGAGCTCACGGCGGGCCCGCTCCACCAGCTGCTCGAGGCTTTCCCCGCCCGGCCGCGGCCGCTCGGTGGCATCGAGGGCCACCACATCGGCACCGGCAGCCCACACCGCCCGCAGATCCTCCCAGCGGGGGGTGATGTACACCGGGCTATCGGGGAGGGTGCGCTTCCACAGCCCCACGATCAGGGCCTCGGGGCAGCGGCGCCGCACCGCCCCGATATGCTCGAGGCTCTCCAGCCGCACGCCGATCGCCCCGCGCGCGAGGCTGGCCTCCGCCATGGCGGCGATCACGGAGGGCTCCCGCAGCGGCGAGCCCTCCGGCGCCTGCACCGAAACGATCAGCCCACCGGCCAGGGAGGCGCGGCCCGGGATGGCCCCAGCTCCGCCTGCGGGGGAATCGGCCGAAGCGAGGGCAGCCATGGGCAGGCGGGGGCGAAAGGAAAGAAGCGGCCCAGGGGGCCGGAGGCATCAGGCGAGCTTGCGATCCAGCAGCGGCCGGATCAGCAGGAACAGGCCCCCGGCCAGCAGGGTGAGGATCAGCAGACAGGTTGCAGCCGAAAGGGAGCCGTAGGGCGCCTCCAGCACCACCGCCGAGAGGGAGAAGTGGCCGGCGTAGGCCGCCCGGATCGGCTCGATCGCGAAGGTGAGCGGATTCAGGGCCGCCAGCCAGCGCAGCCAGGTGGGCATGAACGAGAGGGGCGCCAGGGCCGTGCTGGCGAACAGCAGCGGCAGGTTGGCCACGAAGATCACCGCGATCAGCTCGATGTGGCCCGGCAGGGCGAAGGCCAGCCCCAGGCTCAGGGCCGTGTCGGCGAACACCAGCAGCAGCAGGGTGGCGAGCACCAGCAGCAGCCCGGCACCGCCGGGCCAGCCGTAGCCCAACAGGGCGGCGGTGCCCATGATCGCCAGGCTCTGCACCAGGCTCAGGCAGGTGATGTAGAGCACCGAAGCCAGCACGATCGAGCTGCGGGAGCGCAGCGGCGCCACCAGCAACCGGTTGAGGAAGCCGAATTCCCGATCGAACATCACCGGCAGGCCCGCATTGAGGGCGCCGCTGAAGGCGGTGAACACGATCACACCGGCACCGAGGAAGCGGCCGTAGCTCTCGCCGCCCGGCAGCAGGCCCGCCGGAGCCTCGGCGAACAGGGCCCCGAACAGGATCAGCCAGATCAGGGGCTGCAGCACCCCGGCCACCAGGGTGGAGGGCCTCCGCTTGAGCTGCAGGAACAGCCGCCAGGTGAGGGCCAGGGTCTCCTGGCTGAGCTCGGCGAAGGCGAAGGGTTCTGCCTCCTCGCGGGGAGCCGGAACGACGGACGGGGTGGCGCTGGTCATCGGAGGGGGGCGGTGGGGAAGAAGTTCAAGCGGCTTCAGCGCATCGTCTGCTTGCGTTCGGCCTTGGGGTCACGGCTGCCGGCCACCGCCAGCTCCGCGTCCATCAGGGTGCGGCCGGTGGCCTGGAGGTACACGTCGTCGAGGCTGGGGCGGCTCTGGGCCAGGGCGAACACCGGCAGCTCGTGCTCGGCCAGCCGCTGGCGCAGCTGCGCCAGGACGCCGGGGCTCTCCACCACCAGGTTGAGGGAATGGCCCTGGGCCTGGTTCACCACCACCTGCCGCACCCCCGCGCAGCCGGCCAGCAGGGAGCGCACCCGCTCGGCCTCCTGGGGATCGCTGAACTCCCGCACCCGCAGGGTGACGCGATCGCCCCCCAGGGCCTCCTTCAGGGAAGACGGGCTGCCCTCGGCGATCACCCGGCCGGCCTCCACGATCGCCAGCCGGTCGGCCAGGGCATCCACCTCCTCGAGGTAGTGGCTACTGAGCAGCACCGTGGTGCCCTGATCGCGGAGCTGGCGCAGCACCTGCCAGATGGCGGCGCGACTTTCGATGTCGAGCCCCACGGTGGGCTCATCGAGCACCAGCACCCGGGGGCGGTGGAGCAGGCCGGTGGCCAGATCCAGGCGGCGGCGCATTCCGCCGGAGTAGCTGCCGCAACGGCGGTCGATCCACTCGCCCATGCCAAGCAGATCCACCAGCTCGGCGATGCGGGCATCGCGGCTGGAGCGGGACATGTGGTGCAGGTCGCCCTGCAGCTGGAGCAGTTCGCGGCCGGTGAGGATCTTGTCGATCGCCACCTCCTGGGCCACGTAGCCCAGCAGCCGCCGTACCCGGCGCGGCTCGGCCAGCACATCCACACCTGCCACGGTCGCGGTGCCCCCATCGGGGGCCAGCAGGGTGCAGAGGATGCGGAGGGTGGTGGTCTTGCCGGCGCCGTTGGGGCCCAGGAGGCCGTAGAGGCAGCCCTGGGGCACGGTGAGCGAGAGGCCATCGAGGGCCTGCACGCTGCCGTACCGCTTGCTGAGGTGCTGGAGCTCGATCACCCGCTCACGACTCCTGGAATCCACGCCTGGCTGGGCAATCTAAGGAGAACCGGGAGGCCCTCCGCCGGCGGGGCGACCCCTCAGAGGGCCGGCACCCCCAGGAACGCCAGCAGGGAGCCGGTGGCGGGCAGGCTGAACACCGCGGCGGCCGGCACCCGGGCCAGCAGCAGCAGCAGGCAGATGCCGAAGAGATAGAGGATAGACCAGCGGAACAGGTCGCGGGCCCGGCGCGGATCGGCGGGATCGGCCCCGAGGGCGGAGCTGAGCTGCAGCAGGCGGCCGTTGAAGGGCAGCACCAGCAGGCCGTAGAGCAGTCCGCCGCTCGGCAGTGCCACCACGCCCACACCGCTGAGCAGCACCGTGGCCCAGGCGTAGCGGCCGATGGCCCGGGCCGTGAAGGCCTCCCCCTTCACCACCGGCAGCATCGGGATGCCCACGGAGCGGTAGTCGTCCCGCAGCAGCAGGGCGAGGGCCCAGAAGTGGGCCGGGGTCCAGAGCATCACCAGGCTGAACAGCCACCAGCTGGACCAGCCGGGCACCCCCCCCGCCGCCGCGGCCCCCACCAGGGGCGGGATCGCCCCGGCCACGCCGCCGATCACGATGTTGCGGCTGGTGCGGGGCTTGAGCAGGGCGGTGTAGAGCAGCACATAGCTGCACAGGCCCATCAGGGCCAGGGAGGCCGCCAGGGCATTCACGCCCAGCAGCAGCACCGCCACCGACAGCCCCGTGAGCAGCACCGCCAGCAGGAAGGCCTGGCGCTGGGCCAGCCGCCCGGAGGGCAGCGCCCGGCGGCTGGTGCGCTGCATGCGCCCATCGAGCTCCTCCTCCCAGAGGCAGTTGAGTACCCCCGCGGCCGCCGAGGCCAGGGCGCCGCCCACCAGGGTGCAGGTGATCCGCAGGGGGTCGAGGGGCCAGGCGGCCGTGAGGGCCATGCCGCCGAGGGTGGTGGCCAGGAGTAGAGGAATGAGGCGCGGCTTGGCCACCTCCAGCCAGGCCGGCAGGCGAACCGAGCGGGGAACGCTGGTGGAGGAGGCCGCCGCGCGGAGGCTCTCGGGACTGACGCTAACCATGGGCCACCTCCACGGGGGGAAGGGATGAATCGGAATCGGCTGTCCGGGCCGCGCCGGCCGCGCCCACCGTCGCCAGGGAACGGCCGAGGGTGGCCGCCAGCAGGGCCACAAGGAGGGCGGCATCGAGCTGGTGGGCCACGGTGAGGGCCGGCCACTGCAGCTGCTGGCGCAGGGTCGCCACCCCGAGGGCCACCTGGACGGCCACCAGCAGCAGGGCCGAAGCGCTGAAGAACTGCAACGACCGGCAGCGGCGGGGAAGGGCGAGGGAAGCCAGGGCCAGCAGAAGCACTGCGGCGGCGCCGGGGTAGGCGCCGAGGCGATGGGCCAGGAGCCAGCGGCAGCCCTCGGCGGCCGCCAGGCAGCGATCCACCGCCCACTGGCTGGCCATCCGTCCCCCCAGAACGCACTGGGCGAAGACCAGGGCCAGGGCCAGGGCCGCCAGCGGTGGGAACCAGAGCGGCGGCCGCTGGGGCGGAGCCTCCAGGCGCTGGTAGCCGGCGCTCACCAGGGCCACCAGGCCGAGGGCCGTGGCCAGGTGGGCCGTCACCACATCGGCCTGCAGCAAGCGGGTCACGGTGAGGGCGCCGAGACCACCCTGCACGGCCACAAGCAGCAGGGCGACCGCGCTGAACAGCGGGAACCAGCCGGGCAAGCGGGAGCGCCACCAGAGGCTGAGGCCGAAGAGCACCAGCAGAGCGAGGCCCACCAGGAAGGCATCCAGCCGGTGGAACCACTCGAGGAACACCTGCATGTTCATCTGCCGGCCGGGCAGGAGCACGCCGTAGCAGAGGGGCCAGTCGGGACAGGCCAGGCCGGCCTCCATCACCCGCGTGGCTCCGCCGATGGCAACCAGGGCCACCAGGGCCACCACGAGGTGGGAGAGGAGCAGGGTGAGCGGAGCCAGCGACAGTTTCCGGGAAGGAGTTACAAAGTAGCGAGTTCAAAAAGGTGGTGGTTCCCTCACATCTCAGCAGACGATTGTGACAATTTCACATCTTCTGTCTGCAGGTCTGCACCGGATCCACTCCCGCATTCCCTGCTCCATAGGCTGGGAGTTCAACCGTCCTTGCCGCCGGTGTCCCGGTGACCATTCCCACCTCTCTGATCACCCTGGTCCTCGGCATGGTGCTCGTGCTCGCGGGCCTGTGGGTGGGCCAGCACGTGTCGCTGCTGCCGCTCGACGCCAGCAGCAATGCACCCGTCTACGACTCCCTTTTTCAGGTTCTCTTCAGCATTGGCACGATTCTCTTTGTGGGGGTCACGGGCCTGCTGGTGTTCAGCCTGGTGCGCTTCCGTCGCCGCGCCGGCGACCAGGGCGATGGCGTGGCGATCGAGGGAAATCTGCCCCTCGAAATCCTCTGGACCGCCATCCCGGCGGTGGTGGTGTTGTTCGTGGGTATCTACAGCTACGACATCTACGAGCGCATGGGCGGCATGGCTCCGCTGAACGGCCATGAGGCCCTGCATGCGGAGCACGCCTCCATGGCGTTGGCCGGCATGGAGAGCTCCGGCCTGGCCCCGGGCGACACCGTTCTGGCAGCGGCCGATGCGGCCACTCCCCAGGAACGGGTGTGGGGCGGCATCGCCTCCAACAGCGGCGATGCACTGCCGGTGGAACTCACCGCCATGCAGTTCGCCTTCATCTTCCACTACCCGGGCAGCTCCATCACCAGCGGGGAACTGCACGTGCCCGTGGGCCGGCCGGTGCAGCTGCGCATGGAGGCCCGCGATGTGATCCACGCCTTCTGGGTGCCCCAGTTCCGCCTCAAGCAGGACGTGATTCCCGGCCAGCCCACCCTGATGTCGTTCACCCCCACCCGCGCCGGCACCTATCCGATCGTCTGCGCCGAGCTCTGCGGCCCGTACCACGGCGGCATGCGCACCAACGTGGTGGTGCACGAACCCGACGACTTCGACACCTGGGTGCGCAGCAACGCCCCACCGTCACCCGCCACGGTGGCCGCTGCCGCCGGTCCCACCACCGGCTGAGTCCTCCCCCCGACCCCAACCTCCGCCGTCCCGTTCCCCTCCCCTTGGCTCCATGACCGTCGCCAGCCCCGACAACTTCCAGGGCAGCCTCCAGCCGCAGGGCTGGCTGCGCTACTTCAGCTTCAGCCTGGATCACAAGGTGATCGGCCTGCAGTACCTGGTCACCGGCTTCCTCTTCTATCTGATCGGCGGTGCCCTGGCCGGGGTGATCCGCACCGAACTGGCCAGCCCGATCTCGGATTTCATCAGCCGGGAGACCTACAACGAGGTGCTCACCCTGCACGGCACGGTGATGATCTTCCTCTGGATCGTGCCGGTGGTGAACGGCGGTTTCGGCAACTACCTGATCCCCTTCTACGTGGGCGCCCGGGACATGGCCTTCCCCCGGCTCAACGCCGTGGCCTTCTGGATGATCCCCCCCGCCGGCATCCTGCTGATCAGCAGCTACTTCATCGCCGGAGCCGCCCAGTCGGGCTGGACGGCCTACCCGCCGCTCAGCATCACCACCCCCGCGGCCGGCCAGGTGGTGTGGATCCTCAGCGTGCTGCTGCTGGGGGGCAGCTCGATCTTCGGGGCGATCAACTTCATCGCCACTGTGCTGAAGCTGCGCCAGCCGGGCCTGAAACTCATGCAGCTGCCGATGTATTGCTGGGCCATGCTCGGCACCAGCATCCTGGTGGTGCTTTCCACTCCGGTTCTGGCAGGCACCCTGATCCTGCTCAGCTTCGACATCGTGGCCCACACGGGCTTCTTCAACCCGGCCCTGGGGGGCAACGTGGTGGTGTACCAGCACCTGTTCTGGTTCTACTCCCACCCGGCCGTCTACATCATGGTGCTGCCAGCTTTCGGCCTGGTGAGTGAGATCCTGCCGGTGCATGCCCGCAAGCCCCTGTTCGGCTACACCACGATGGTGTATTCGATCATGGCAATCGTGGTGCTGGGCCTGATCGTGTGGGCCCATCACATGTTCACCAGCGGAACTCCCCCCTGGATGCG
>JBJTWS010000174.1:0-3906 GCA_046081905.1 Synechococcus sp.
CCCACCCAGCCTGGATCCAGGGTGTCAGCCAGGGCATGGTTGAGGCTGCTGAACACCACACAACCGCAGGCCATCGCTTCGAGGGGAGGCAAGCCAAACCCCTCGCTCACACCCCGACCCCGCCAGTAGTCAGCGGAGTCGTAGAGCACCACTGTGGCGCTGTTGAAGAGATCGACCAGATCGTCCACCCAACCGCTTTGGATCTCCACCTTCAAGCCAGCACGCCGCAGCTCGGGCACCAACTGCTCCAGCACATAACGGCTGTTCTTACGTTCTTGCACGAGTACATCGATGGGCCGGCGGCCCGTAGAACCTGTCCCGCCAGCCTCCCTGGGCCTGGCCCCCCGCTCCACCCACTTCGGCTGGAGCGCATTGGGCACCAAGAAAAGGGGGTTTCGGGAGGCTTGCTCCCCCCAGTAGGCCAAAGTGTTGCGGCTCACTGCCAGCAAGGGTACCCCCGGGGCCAGGGTGAAGCCATAACCACTGCTGTGGGCGTGATAAGCCACCGGGCGCCCGTGGAGCTGGCGCAGGAGGGCGGGCACATCAAACCCCCAGCTCACCACCCAGAGCGCACCCCCAGGTGAGGGCTCCTGCCGTAGCAGATCAGAGAAGAAGGGGTGGTCCGGCTCCCGCTGCCGATAGGTCACGACCTCCGTGGGGCGCAGGGAGCCCACCAGACCGGCGGTCTGGAGTTCCACCAGCAGGCCGCCGCAGCGGAACTTGCCGGTGGTGCCGGGCACCAGAAAGCGAACAGGAGAAAGGGACGAAACGCTCAGGGGATGGAACGCCGGCAGGGGCGGCAAGCTCCGGCTGAGTCTGGCTCAGGACTGGGCGCTGGACCCAGGCAGGAGAGCCTCAGGCGACAACAGCTTCCGTGCTGCCGGTGCGCTGACGCCGGGTGAGGAAGCCAAACAGCACCTTGCCGATGGCGGCCACCAGGTTTCCCTCCAGCTCCTGGAACATCTCCATGTTGTGGTGGAAGGCCTGTTTGGCCTCCGCCACGATGCGATCGGCCGTGGCCTGCTCGATGGGCAGCTGGTTGAGGATCTCGCGGTAGTTGGCCTTGAAGGCCTTCTCATCGTCGATCGCGGCAAATTCGTAGAAGCGCAGGCCGTCGTGCTCGCCCAGGTTCATCGCTTTCTGGGCGATGTTCTTGAGGATCTGACCACCGGAGAGATCACCGATGTAGCGGGTGTAGTGGTGCCCCACCAGCAGTTCGGGGTTCTCGCGGGCCACCTGCCGCACCCGATCCACATAGATCTGGGCCCCGGGGGTGGGCTGCACCTGGTTGCGCCAGTCGGCACCGAAGTAAAAGGCCATGTCCTCCTCCAGCGCCCCGCGGCGGTTGAGGGCATCGAGGGCGATCGGACCCACCACGGGGTGGTCGCGCAGGCGGCCGATCTCCTCCTCCATGGCGCTGTAGAGGAAGTAGAGGTTGGCGACGAGCCGGCGGTAGCTCATCTTGTCCACCACCCCCTTGAGGAAGCAGCTCACGAAGCCGGTGTTCTCGGCCATGGTGTGGGACTTCTTCGTCCCTTCCCGCAACTGAGAAGCAAGCGCGACAGACATCGATCCGAAAAGCTGCACAGCCAGACGAGTCAAGGTAGGCGCGGCATTCCCACCGGTGTCGCCAAGGTTGCGAAGGATTACGCGACCGGCGCCCGCCCTCAGGCGGCGCGGCGGTCGTCGCTGGCCTCGTCGCCGCCCTCGGCGTCCAGGGACAGCCCGCCGCCGCGGCCGAACAGGTCAAAGAGTTCGCGGCAGAGCTGCTGCAGGGTGTCCACCACCTGCGGCTGGGGCAGGTGGCTGCCGCTGGGCTGCCAGTCGCCCACCGTGGCGAGGCGCCAGCGCTCGGATTCGTAGGTGAGGCCGCGGATCAGCGCCCCCAGCAGCCGCGGCCGCCCGCCCGCGGCGCCGGGGGCCTGCTCCAGCCGCAGCTGCAGCAGCAGGGAGCGGCACTGGGTGCGGGGGCTCCAGCCGGGGAAGTGGAAGGAGAGGTCGAGGGTTTCGCGCTCGGCGAAGGCACGGGTGAGGGGATCGTCACGCCAGGGGGTGAGGTTGGCCCGGGCCGCCGGGAAATGGCTGCGCACCAGGGTCACCACCGAGGCGATCGCCTGGGCCAGTTCCATCGACCGTGCCTGATCGGCGGCATTCATGCCGTTCCCCCGGAGCAGAACCACACCATGGCCGAAACCTAGGCTCGGCCGATCGGTCCATGCTGCTGCGACCCGGCCGGTCGTGCCAGCTCCGGTGGGCTGATCCCCATCAACCCCGCTCCCTCTCCCCCCGCGAATGGCCACCTACGAGAAGCTCACCGCCCCCAGCAGCGGCACCGCCATCCGCTTCGAGAACGGCCAGCCGGTGGTGCCGAGCGACCCGATCATCCCCTTCATCCGCGGCGACGGCACGGGGGTGGACATCTGGCCCGCCACCCAGCGGGTGCTGGACGCGGCGGTGGCCAAGGCCTACGGCGGCGAGCGCCGGATCGAGTGGTTCAAGGTGTACGCCGGCGATGAGGCCTGCGACCTCTACGGCGCCTACCAGTACCTGCCGGAGGACACCCTCACCGCGATCCGCGAGTACGGCGTGGCGATCAAGGGCCCCCTCACCACCCCGATCGGCGGCGGCATCCGCTCGCTGAACGTGGCCCTGCGCCAGATCTTCGACCTCTACTGCTGCGTGCGCCCCTGCCGCTACTACGAGGGCACCCCGAGCCCCCACAAGCGGCCCCAGGATCTCGATGTGATCGTGTATCGCGAGAACACCGAAGACATCTACATGGGGATCGAGTGGGAGGCCAGCGATACGGTGTGCCTGGAGCTGATCCAGCACCTCAACGACGTGGTGATCCCCGCCAACGGCAAGCTCGGCAAACGGCGCATCCCCGAAGGCTCCGGCATCGGCATCAAGCCCGTGAGCAGGCATGGCACCCAGCGCCACATCCGCAAGGCGATCCGCCATGCCCTCAGCCTGCAGGGGAACAAGCGGCACGTGACCCTGGTGCACAAGGGCAACATCATGAAATTCACCGAGGGCGCCTTCCGCGACTGGGGCTACGAGCTGGCTACCACCGAATTTCGCGACGTGTGCGTGACCGAGCGGGAGAGCTGGATCCTCGACAACCTGGAGCGCAACCACTCCCTCACGATCCAGGACAACGCCCGCCTGATCGAGCCCGGTTACGACAGCCTCACCGCCGAGAAGAAGGCGGCGATCGACGCCGAGGTGCGCCATGTGCTCGACACCATCGGCGAGAGCCACGGCTACGGCAAGTGGAAGAGCATGGTGCTCGTCGACGACCGCATCGCCGACAGCATCTTCCAGCAGATCCAGACGCGGCCGCAGGAGTATTCGGTGCTGGCCACACTCAACCTCAACGGCGATTACATCTCCGATGCCGCCGCCGCCGTGGTGGGGGGCCTCGGCATGGCACCGGGCGCCAACATCGGCGACAACGCCGCCATCTTCGAGGCCACCCACGGCACGGCGCCCAAGCATGCCGGCCTGGATCGGATCAACCCCGGCTCGGTGATCCTCTCGGGCGTGATGATGCTCGAGTACATGGGCTGGCAGGAGGCCGCCGATCTGATCACCGCGGGCATCAGCGCCGCCATCGCCAATGGCGAGGTGACCTACGACCTGGCCCGCCTGATGGAGCCACGGGTGGAGCCCGTGAGCTGCTCCGGCTTCGCCGAGGCGGTAGTGCGCCACTTCGGGGGATGAACACCACCGACCCCTGCGTCCACTGCGGCTTCTGCCTGCCCACCTGCGCCAGCTACCGGGTGCTGGGGACGGAGATGG
Organism: Synechococcus sp.; assembly: GCA_046081905.1. GTDB lineage: Bacteria > Cyanobacteriota > Cyanobacteriia > PCC-6307 > Cyanobiaceae > CBW1002. The sequence goes on from JBJTWS010000174.1 coordinate 3,802, forward strand.
ATTCGCCGCGGGGGCGCATCCACGCCCTCAAGGCGATCGCGGCGGGGGAACTGGAGCTCGACGCCACGGTGGCGAGCCATTTCGACAGCTGCCTCGGCTGCTTCG
>JBJTWS010000175.1:0-6040 GCA_046081905.1 Synechococcus sp.
AGCGGATGCCGTAGCCGGTGGCCGGGATCTCCAGCGAGGCGAGGGATTCGAGGTAGCAGGCCGCCAGGCGCCCGAGGCCGCCGTTGCCGAGGCCTGGCTCCTCCTCCACATCGAGGATGGTCTCGATGTCGTCGATCCCGAAACGGCGCAGGGCTTCGCCGGCCTCCTTCTGGATGCCGAGCATCAGCAGGTTGTTGCCCAGCTGGGGCCCCACCAGGAATTCGGCGGAGAGGTAGGCCACCACCCGGGCGGGTGCGGCGCCGATCGCCTCGATGCCGGCGAGGTAGCGGGTCATCAGCCGGTCGCGCACCGCGTAGCTCAGGGCCATGTAGAGGTCATGGCGGCTGGCGGTGGGGGCGAGCTTGCCGAGTGTGTAGAAAAGATGTTCGGTCATGCCGTCGAACACGTCGTCGGCGGTGAGACCGCTGCGGTCGGGATCGGCGTAGCAGCCCGGAGTGGGCAGGCGCAGGGCGTTGGCTTGGGGTTTCGTCATGGGCCTGCGCGTGGGGGCGCCCATCGCATGGATCGTTTGATTCGACGGTAGCGATGGTTGCCATTGGCAGGACTGATGGGTCCGGGCAGATCCTCGAACCCACATGGCCGCGCCCGCACCCACAGGGCCGACGCACGCCCTAAGGTCGCGCCACGCTGTAACTCCCATGCTCTATTCACCGCTGCTGATCGAGATCGGCAACCACCAGACGGAGGTGGCGGAGACCCTCATCGCCGTGGGTCGTTTCCTGGTGATCTTTGTGGCCGCCCGCGCCCTCGCCGAGCTGATGGTTCGGATCCAGCTCCCCACGATCCTGGGCGAGCTGGTGGCGGGGGTGCTGATCGGGGTGTCCGGTCTGCACCTGATCGTGCCGCCCGGCACCGAGGCCCAGCTCGCCGACTTCGGCGTGAACCTGCTGAGCTCCCTGTCGGAGCTCACCCCCGAGGCCGTGCGGGACATCTACAACGAGACCTTCCCCAACCTGGCGGCCGTTTCCCAGATCGGCCTCTACGCCCTGCTCTTCCTCACCGGCCTCGAGAGCGAGCTCGATGAGCTGGTGGCGGTGGGGATGCAGGCCACCACGGTGGCCGTGACCGGGGTGGTGCTGCCCTTCGCCCTCGGCACCGCCGGCCTCTATTACTTCTTCCATGTGCCCCTGATCCCGGCGGTGTTCGCCGGGGCGGCCATGACCGCCACCAGCATCGGCATCACCGCCAGCGTGTTCGGGGAGCTCAAGTACCTCAAGACCCGCGAGGGGCAGACCGTGATTGGTGCCGCCGTTCTCGACGACATCCTCGGCATCGTGATCCTGGCGGTGGTGGTGGCCGTGGCCGGTGGCGGCAGCTTCACCATCGGGCCGGTGCTCAAGCTGATGGTGGCCGCCGGGGTGTTCGTGGCCGCCGCGCTCTTCCTCAGCCGCACCGCCGCTCCCCTGTTCGACTGGGTGCTCGATCAGCTCAAGGCCCCCGGTGAGGTGGTGGTGGCCGCCTTCGTGGTGCTTTCCCTCTCCTGCTTCGCGGCCCAGGCCATCGGCCTGGAGGCCGCCCTTGGTGCCTTCGCCGCCGGCCTCATTCTGAGCAGCTCGAAGCACACCCACGCCATTCAGGAGACGGTGAAGCCCCTGGTGGCCCTCTTCGCCACGATCTTCTTCGTGCTGATCGGCACCGGCATGGACCTCTCGGTGCTCAACCCCTTCAACCCCGAGAACCGCGAGGGGCTGGTGGTGGCCGCCTTCCTGCTCACGGTGGCGATCATCGGCAAGGTGGCCGCCGGCTGGAGCTACTTCAGCAAGGAGAAGACCAACCGCCTGGTGGTGGGGATCGGCATGATGCCCCGCGGCGAGGTGGGCCTGATCTTCCTGGGCCTCGGCAGCCAGGCCGGCCTGCTCACCCCCGCCCTCGATGCCGCCATCCTGCTGATGGTGATCGGCACCACCTTCCTGGCTCCGGTGCTGCTGCGCTTCGTGCTGGCGGGCGGCGAGGCCAAGACCGCGCCTGAACCGGCAGGCTGAAGCGAGCGGCGGCTCGGCCATGGGCGACTGGATCCGGCGGTGGGGGCTCAGCTTGGGCGGCTGGCTCGACAACCGCCACGGCGAGTGGTGGCTCCTGGCCCAGCTCCTGCTGATCGCCGCCCACCTTCTTCCCCCCTGGCCGCCCCTGGCCCGCTTCGGAATCCACTGGCCCCTGCCCCTGGGGGTGCTGGGCTGGAGCCTTCTGGTCCTGGGTCTGCTGTTGGCGGCCCAGGCCTTCCGGCGTCTGGGTCCCAGCCTCACCCCCCTGCCCGATCCGATCCCGGGCGCTCCCCTGGTGACCAGCGGCGCCTACGGCTGCTGCCGCCATCCCCTCTATCAGGCGGTGCTGCTCTGCTCCCTCGGGGTGACCCTGGCCCTGGGCAGCCTGCTGCATCTGGCCCTGCTGCTGTCCCTGGTGGCGGTGCTGGGGGGCAAGGCCCGGCGGGAGGAGCGGCAGCTTCTATCCCTCCATCCCGACTACGCCGCCTACCGGGCCAGCACGCCGGCGATCGTGCCCCATCTGCCCTGGCTCGACTGGCGCTAGCGCGTTTCCCGGCTGGCCAGGCTCCAGAACAGCCCGGAGAGCACCCCCATCAGGCCGAGGCTGGTGGCCCAGCCTGGTCCCAGGGCCCAGCCCAGGGCCACCTCCACCACGGCGCCACAGCCCAGGGCCAGCAGCAGGCTGCTGAGGATGAGCACCACCTGCTGGGCCGTTTCCCCCAGGGATCCCTCCGCCAGGGCCTGCTCCAGCCGGTTGAGCGGCACGCTCAGGGGCAGGTACAGCGCCAGGGCCCACAGGGCGATGCCCGGGATCAGGGGAGTCAGGGGCGACGGCAGGGAGGTCATGGGCGCAGGCGACGGGACCGGGGCGGTCCGCAGGCCGGCCGGTGCTGCCTAGCATCAACCACCCTGCCCCCGGTTGTGGTGTTGTCTCCGAGCGGACCTGTGCCTTCCCTGACGGAGACCTCCCCACCGCCGGCCTGGTCGTTCCAGGGACACCCCATCCACTGCGTGCAGCGGAGCCCCGCCCGGCCGGAGGGCCTCGCGATCCTGCTGGTGCATGGCTTCGGCGCCTCCACCGACCACTGGCGCCACAACCTGCCGGTGCTGGCCGAGCGGCACGAGGTGCACGCCATCGACCTGCTCGGCTTCGGGCGCAGTGCCAAGCCGGCCGGCCCCCGCTATGGCGGTGCCCTCTGGCGCGACCAGCTGGCGGCCTACGTGCGCGAACGGATCGGCCGGCCCACGGTGCTGGTGGGCAACTCCCTGGGGGGCTTCGCCTCCCTGGCGGCCGGCGTGGCCCTGGGGGAGGAGGCTGCGGGGGTGGTGCTGCTCAACGCCGCCGGTCCCTTCAGCGATGAGCAGGCGTCGCCCCGGGGCTGGGGGGCGATCGCCCGGCGCACGATCGGTGCCGCCCTGCTCAAGAGCCCGGTGCTGCAGCGGCTGCTGTTCGAGAACCTGCGCCGGCCGGCCACGATCCGCCGCACCCTGCGGCAGGTGTACATCGACCTCACCAACGTGGATGAGGAGCTGGTGGAGTCGATCCGGCGGCCCTCGCTCGATCCCGGCGCCTTCGGGGTCTTCCGCACCGTGTTCGACATCCCCCGCGGCCAGCCCCTCGATGAGCTGTTCGCCGAGCTCCGATGCCCGTTGCTGCTGCTCTGGGGGCTGCGGGATCCGTGGATCAACGCCGCCGGCCGCCGCGCCGCCTTCCAGCGCCATGCCCCGCCGGCCACCACCGAGGTGGTGCTGGAGGCGGGCCACTGCCCCCACGACGAAGTCCCCGGCCCCGTGAACCGGGCCCTGCTGGAGTGGATCGCCGGGCTGGAGCGCCCTACGGTCGAGCGGCCCGCGGATTCCGTTCCGGATGCTGCTCCCGTGTCCTGAGCCCTACGCTCACTGGCAGTTCACCGATCCGGCCACGGGAGACGTGCTGCGGATCGTGCCGGAGCGGGGCGGTCTGGTGTGCGGCTGGCTCTGCCATGGTCCCTGGGGGGGCCGCGAGATCCTCTACTTCGACGCCGAGCGCTTCGCCGATTCGCGCCTCTCGGTGCGGGGCGGCATTCCGGTGCTCTTCCCCCTCTGCGGCAACCTCCCCGACGACACCCTCGCGCTGCCCCAGGGGCGCTTCCCGATCGCCCAGCACGGCTTCGCCCGTGACCTGCCCTGGGCCCTGGAGGCCCTGGACGGGGAGCCCGGCGTGCGCCTGAGCCTCCAGGACGGCGAGGCCACCCGGCCCCACTACCCCTTCGCCTTCCGGCTCACCCTGGAGCTGCGGCTCGAGCCCGGGGCCCTGGCGATCACGGCGGTGGTGCGCCACACCGGCGCGCCCGGCACCCCGGTGATGCCCTTCGCCTTCGGGCTGCATCCCTACCTGGCGGTGCCGGATCTGGGGCAGGCCCGGCTCACGGGGCTGCCGCCCCACTGCCTCGACCAGGCCGCTGGCGGGGCCGCCGCCACGGCCGAGCTGCTGGAGCGGCTGTCCGGCGGGGTGGATCTGCTGGCCCAGCCCACCGCGGCGGTGACCCTCCACCCCGGCGGCGGCGCCCCGCGGGTGGTGCTGGAGGCGGAGCCCCCCTTCGATCTGGCCGTGGTGTGGACCGATCCGCCCCGGCCGATGGTGTGCCTGGAGCCCTGGACCGCCGCCCGCGGTGCCCTGGCCCCCGGCCATCCGGCAGCGGCGCGGAAGCTGGTGCTGGAGCCCGGCGAGGAGCGGCGGCTGCGCTGCCGCTACCGGGTGCTGCCGGAGGCGGCCTGAGGCGACTGCACGCCGGGCAGCCGGCCGCGGGCCAGCTGGAGCTGGGGGTCGAACTGGCGTTTCACCGCCTCGATCAGGGCGCGGGAGGGGGCGTCCTCCCAGGCGGGGAGGTGGCCCGGGGGCGGTTGCTGCAGCACCGTGAGGGCTCCGCCGGCGCCGCGGCAGAGGCGGCGCAGTTCTTCCACCCGGTAGGCCGGCAGGGCGGTGGCAGCGGCCCAGGCCAGGCCCAGGCCGCTGCCGGCCGCCAGCACCAGCGGCACGCCCCGCAGGCAGGGGGCCCCCAGCAGGGTCTCGGCCCGATCGGGCAGCACCCCGGGCCGCAGCAGCCAGTCGGGCGGGGGGGCGTTCTGGCCCTGGGCGATCGCCTGCAGCGCCTCGAGCCGTTCACCATCGAGGGGCTGGGTGGTCAGGGGGCCGGCCAGGGCCGCCTGCTCCTGCAGGCACTGGATCTGCTCCTCGAGGGTCTGGGCGCTGACGCTCGCCAGGCTGAGCAGCAGCAGGGGCTCTTCCTGCAGGCCGGCCTGCACCGCCAGGGGCCCGCTCCACCAGTCGATCCGCTCGGGGGTGAGGCTCGAGCCCAGCACCCAGCGGCTGAGGGCGGCCAGGGGCGCCAGGGGCCCCTGGATCCAGAGGCCGCGGCGCTGGGGCGGCAGCGGCAGGGTGCGGAGGGTGAGCTCGGTGATCAGACCGAGGGAGCCCCAGCTGCCGCAGAAGAGGCGCATCAGGTCGTAGCCGGCCACGTTCTTGACCACCCGGCCGCCGGCCCGGGCCGCCACCCCGTCGGTGCGGAGCAGGCCGATGCCGATCAGTTGATCGCGCACGCCGAGATAGCGCTGCCGGTAGCCGCCGGCCAGGCCGCGGGCCACCAGTCCGCCGATCGATCCCTCCCCCGGCCCCCACGGAGCATCCACGGCCAGCCACTGCCGGTGGGGGGCCAGAGCCTCCTGCACCGCCAGCAGTGGTGTACCGGCCTGCACGGTGATCGTGAAATCCTCGGGGTTGTGCTCCAGCACCCGGTCGAGCCGGCGGCAGCTCAGCACCGTGCTGCCCGCCTCCACCGGCGGTCCCCAGTGCAGCCGCGAGCCCTGGCCGGCCGGCAGCCACGGCGTGCCCGCCCGATGCAGCTCCCGCACCAGTTCCTGCAGCTCGTGGGGCTCGGGGCTGATCACGGCACGATGGTGCCATGGCGCACGTCCCCCTGAAGGTCGTCGTGGTCGACGACGATCCCACCGGCTCCCAGACCGTGCACGGCTGCCCGCTGCTGCTCCGCTGGGACGAG
>JBJTWS010000176.1:0-4921 GCA_046081905.1 Synechococcus sp.
CCAGCTTGCAGCGCGAACTGCAGATGGAATACCTGGAGCAGGTGCGCCAGCAGGAGGCCAGGAGTTTTGCGTTATTCCATGCCGATAGCCGCAGCGATGCCGATGACGCCCAGAAGCGCCAGGCCCTAGACGCGCTGAACACCAGCACGGCCTACCTGCGCACGGTGGGGGACCTGCTGCTGGCAGCGTTCTTCAACGGCAAGAAGCCGAAAGACCGCGACGAGCTGAAGCAGCTGTATCTGGCGGCCACGCTGCAGCACAGCTCAGCCGATGAACTGAAGGAAGAGCTGGCGGAACCGCTGGAGAGCCTGCGTGATGGTGAGAAGGGCATTCAGCCGCTGCACTGGCAGCTGGCCTTCCCGGATGTGTTCGGGCGATCAGATCCGGGCTTCGATGTATTTGTGGGGAACCCGCCATTCGCTGGGAACAACACCCTCATCCAGGGTTACCCCGAGGGAATCCTCGACTGGTTTAAACGGCTCCACCCTGAGAGTGGTGGGCAGTGCGATCTTGTGGCCCACTTCTTCCGCCGTTGCTTCCAGCTACTACGGCCCGGAGGCGCACTGGGTCTGATCGCCACGAACACCATCGCCCAAGGCGACACGCGTAGCAGCGGCCTGCGCTGGATCTGCCTGAACGGCGGCACGATCTATGCCGCTCGCAAACGGCACAAGTGGCCGGGCGTAGCCGCCGTGGTGGTGAGCGTGGTGCACCTTCTCAAGGGTCAATACAACGGTCTGATAACGCTTAACCATCAAGCCGTTGACAGAATCACCGCGTTCCTACTGGGTAAAGGTGGGCACGAAGATCCAAGGGTACTTGCGGCCAATCAAGCAAAGAGCTTTATGGGATCAAAGACCTATGGCCAGGGGTTCACGTTCGACAACTCAGACCAGGCCGATGACGAAACTCCTGGCCTTCCCTCGCCAATCGCCACATTGGAGAGACTCATTGCCGACGACACGAAAAATGCCGAGGTGATTTTCCCTTACCTAGGGGGCGAAGAGGTAAATAACAGCCCCACTCAGGCGCACCACCGCTACGTGATCAATTTTGGCGATCTAAGAGAGGATGAGTGCCGAAGGGATTGGCCCGACCTGATGGGCATTGTAGAACGAAAAGTTCGACCTGAGCGTGAGACCAATAACCGAGAAGGCTATCGTCGATATTGGTGGCATCACGGCGAAAAGAGACCTGGCCTCTACAGAGCGATTGCAGGATGCAAGCGAGTATTCGTAACTGCAAGAATTCAGTCAAATTGGCAACTGACATTCATGCCACCTACCAGTATTTTCTCGGAGGCAATGGTTGTTTTTGCGATTGAGTCCCCAGCAGCCCTAGCGACTCTGCAGTCGACCTTGCATGAACTGTGGGCAAGATTCCTGGGCTCCTCAATGAAGGATGACCTTCGCTACACCCCTACAGACTGCTTCGAAACCTTCCCCTTCCCGGCCGCCCTCCTCGATTCCGCCGCCAGCGATCCCGCCCACGAAACCACGCGCCAGAGCCTCGAAGCCATTGGCGAGCGCTACCACCAGTTCCGCGCCGATCTGATGGTGCGCAACAACGAAGGCCTCACCAGCACCTACAACCGTTTCCACGATCCAGCCGAAACCAGCTCAGGCCTGCTGGAGCTTCGTGATCTCCACGGCGAGATGGATCAGGCGGTGCTGGCCGCCTACGACTGGAGCGATGTGCCCACCGCCTGCGGCTTCGGGCTCGACTATCTCGACACCGAGGAAGACGTCCAACTCCCCGATGGGCTGCAGGAGCGCATCGACAGCGGCGATCTGTTCTTCTGGGACGCAGGCGATGCCCTCGACTTCCAGGGCCAGCTGCAGGCCTACGGCGCCATCACCGGTCGCCGCAAGTTGCTCTGGCGCTACCGCTGGCCCGATGCCGTCCGCGACGACGTGCTCGCCCGCCTGCTGGCCCTGAACGCCGAGCGATACGCCGAGGAGGTGGCCCAGGGGCTGCATGGCAAGGGGGGCAGGAAGCCAGCCGCAGATTCCGCTGCTGGCGGCAAGCGGCGGGGGCGGCCGCCCAAAGCCAGCCAGCCGGGCGAGACTGAGCGCAACCACAGCGAGCAGATGGGGTTGGCGCTGTGAGTAACCACGATCACGCCCTCAGATCGGTCGCCGTGACCAAGCCCCAGTTCGCGGCCCTCGTCGCAGCAAGCCGTTGCCCCCACTATCGGCATGGGATGAGCGAAATCGCACGCGAACCGCTGAATCACGCAGGTCAGCCGGCCATCTGATGAGCTTTCAGACCCCCATCACGATCCGCGACGCGCTCGATCGCATCCATCGGCATGACTACGTGCTGCCAGCCATCCAGCGAGAGTTCGTCTGGCGGCCGGAACAGATCGCCCGGCTCTTCGACAGCTTGATGCAGGGCTATCCGATCGGTTCGTTCTTGTTCTGGAGCGTTGAACGCGAACATGTTCGCCAGTACAAGTTCTACGACTTCGTGCGCGACTACCACCAGAAGTTGCGCCCGCACTGCCCGCCGGTCGATGTCCCCGCTGGCCAAGGGATCATTGCCGTCTTGGATGGGCAGCAGAGGCTGACCGCACTGAATATCGGTCTACGAGGCAGCCACGCTCTGAAAGAACCGCGTAAGTGGTAGAATAGCCCAGATGCGTTTCCTGAGAAGCGCCTCTACCTCAACATCGCGGGCGACGCGGACGACAATGAGGGCGGGCTCACCTATGACTTCCGTTTTCTCGGCGAGGGTCGAGCCCAGCACTCCGATGGCTATAGCTGGTTCCGTGTGGGCCAGATCCTCGAGCTGGCCGACGCCACCGAGATCTTCGAGTATATCCAGAACGAGGGGCTGGCGACCAACAAGCACGCCTTCAAGACGCTTAACCGGCTGCATGCCGTGGTACACGGCGAACGCCTCATCGCTTACTTCGAGGAAACCTCGCAGGACCTCGACAAAGTGCTCAACATCTTCATCCGGACGAACAGCGGCGGCACCATCCTGTCCTACTCCGATCTGCTGCTTTCGATCGCGACGGCGCAGTGGGACCACCTCGACGCACGAAAAGAGATCCACGGCCTGGTCGACGAGCTGAACTCCACGCGGTTCGGCTTCGCCCTTTCCCAGGACTTCGTCCTCAAGGCCGGACTCATGCTCGCCGACATCGGCAGCGTTGGTTTCAAGGTCACCAACTTCAACCACAACAACATGGCTGAGCTTGAGCGTCGCTGGCGCGACATCGCCCGTGCGCTGAAGCTGACTGTTCAGCTCGTGGCTGACTTCGGGTTTTCCGGCCAGACGCTCGGAGCTGACAACGCGCTCCTGCCGATCGCATACTCGCTCTACCAGCGTGGCCTCGACGCCAATTACCTGAGCAGCGGCACCTTTCGAGAAGACCGTGAGTCGATCCGAAGCTGGCTCGTGCGCTCGCTGCTGAAAGCCGGAGTATGGGGCAGCGGGCTCGATACTCTTCTGACTGCGATCCGTTCAACACTTCGGGAGCAGGGTGCCAAGCATTTCCCATTAGAGGCTGTGGAAGCGACCATGCGCACCCGCAGCAAAAGTCTTCGATTCGAGGAAGAAGAGCTTGAAGACCTTGTCGATGTTGCCTATGGCGATAGACGATTGTTCCCGCTTCTATCGTTGCTCTTCCCATTCCATGACCTCCGACAAAAGTTCCACATTGACCATGTTTTTCCGCGTAGCAGATTTTCAGAGAGCCGCCTCGCGAAAGAGGAGGTGCCTGCTGAAGACCGCTTCGAATGGAGCGACCGCGCGGACCGTCTTGCCAATCTTCAGCTGCTTGACGGGGTGCTGAACGAAGAGAAGAGCTCAACCCTCCCGCACGACTGGCTCGCGAAAGCATTCCCCGAAGAACCACGACATGCTGCCTTTGTCGAACGGCACTGCCTAGGTACGGTACCTGCAGACTTCAAGGGTTTCCCACACTTCTATGATGCACGACGACGCGTCATCCTCAAGAAACTTCGAACACTATTGGGGGTAAAGGAGACCTCTGAATCCGCTAGTTCGGATTAGCACTATGAAAATGGAGGCGCCCCGTGCCCATAGATATCGCTACAGCAAGGACAGAAACAAACTGTGCTGGCAGCCGGGATCATTGACCAGAATCCATCCATGAGCACCTCCGCCGAGATCCGCCAGCGGCTCGTCGCCGCCCTCCGCAGCGACCTGATCGGCCCCGGCTGGGATGACGTGGCCCGGCGCCATGAGCAGCTCAGCCAGCCCCCGTCGGTGTGGTTCACCACGGGCTTCCTGGTGCCCCATCGCTTCCAGCAGGAGGCCGAGCGGCAGACGGCCGGCGAGCAGCTGAGCTTCGCGGATCTGGCCGGCGAAGACGACAGCAACGACGCCGCCAACCGGCTGGAGAAGAAGGAGCGCGACGACGACGCCAACGATTCGCTCGACACGGCCGACAAGCGCCGCTCCTGGTTCCTCTCCTCGATGGGCATGAGCTTCATCCTGGAGCGGGGCTCCACCCTGGAGGCCACGGTGAGCTGGGGCGACTACAGCCCTCCTGCCGATGGGGATACCAACAAGGTGTGGGTTCGCACGCCGCGGCGAGAGCCCGCGACGTTCACGATCCCCGGCCCCGACACCAGCGACGACATCCCCCTGGAGGGAAACCCCGAGGGGATGTGCCTGCGCTGGATTGCCCGGCCGGCGCCGCGCAAGCTGGGCTATGAGGCCGATCAGCTCTCGGTGTCGCTGTTTCTGCTCAACAAGCGCGAGCCACCCAAGAGCAACCAGATCCGCCACCGCGATCCGCTCACCGCCTTCCAGGTGGAGCTGAGCCTGCACTGCGCCCAAGGGTTCCCGCCCCGCCGCGACGCCCTGGTGAACGCCACCAACCAGGACAACGACGAGGCCCTGGCCAACCTGCAATACCGCCACGACTTCTGCTTCGCGAGCGGGC
>JBJTWS010000177.1:0-21897 GCA_046081905.1 Synechococcus sp.
GGCGATGATTTTCGTGAAGGCCTTTGGCTTCTCGATCAACGAACTCACCCTGCTGGGGGTGATCCTGGCCACCGGCCTGGTTGTCGACGACGCGATCGTGGTGGTGGAGGCGGTGTCGGCCCGGATTGAAGCGGGCGACAAGCCGTTTGCGGCCGCCTCCAACGCCATGAAGGAGTTGACGGGGGCGATCCTGGCCACGGCGCTGGTGCTGCTGGCGGTGTTCATCCCCGTCACCTTTTTCCCTGGCGCCACCGGCGTGATCTACCGCCAGTTCGCCCTCACGATCGTGTTCTCGATCCTGGTGTCCACCTTCAATGCGATCACGGGCAAGCCCCTGCAATCGGCGCTGCTGCTGGGCGGCGGCAAGACAGAGCCCCGCGGCCTGCGCTGGACCCTGATCGGCGCCGGCATCGGCGGCCTCTACGGCTACCTGGTGGACGGCTGGATCCCCCTGCTGATCTTCGCCCTGGTGGGGGGCGTAATCGGCACCTTCCTCAAGCCGATCTTCACCACCTTCAACGCCTTCTTCGAGCGGCTCTCGGCGGGGTATGCCCGTTTGCTCGACCAGGTGATCCGCCTGCGGCGCCTCGTGGTGGCCGGGCTGGTGGGGGGTGTGGTGCTCACCGGCATCGCCTTCACCTCCATCCCCACCGGCTTCGTGCCCACCGAAGACCAGGGCTATGGGCTCGGGATCATCCAGCTACCGCCGCAGGCCTCGATCGAGGCCACGATGGAGGTGGCCGACAAGGCACGGAAGATCATCGCCCAGGAGCCCGATGTGGTGTCCGGCGAGCTGATCGGCGGTGCCGGATTCAACGGCGGCTCGTTCAACCAGGGCATCTTCTTCTTCGGTCTCAAGCCGATCGAGGAGCGCACCAGCCCGAATCAGTCGGCGCAGGCGATCATCCGGCGCTTCAACCAGAAGTTCCGGGAGATTCCCGGCGCCGTGGTGCTCTCCCAGTCGCCGGCGGCCGTGCCCGGCTTCAGTGCCCAGGGCGGCTTTTCCTTTCAGTTCAACGACCTCAGCAACGGTGGCTACACCCCCACCGATCTGTCCAAGCTGGCCGATCAGCTGATGGCCCGCGCCCGCGGCACCGGCAACTTCCTGAACATCTACAGCCAGTTCGTGAGTGATGCGCCCGTCTGGCGGCTGGATGTGAAACGCGATCGGATGGCTTCCCTGGAGATCAACTACGGCGATGCCATGGCCACCCTCGGTGCCCTGGCGGGGGGGCGCTTCGTGAATCCCACCTACGAAGACGGCCAGTACCGGCAGGTGTATGTGCAGGCCGAAGGGGATTCGCGCAATGTGGTGCAGGATCTGGCCAATCTCTATGTGAGCAACGCCAAGGGACAGCAGATTCCCCTCTCCAACGTGATCGAAGCCCGGCTCGACAGCGCTCCGCCGATCGTGAACCACTTCGATCTCTACCGCACCGTGCTGATCCAGGGGGCCGAGGCGATCGGCAGGAGCAGTGGCCAGGCGATCGATGCCCTCGCCGCCAACTTCCGCCAGCTCGATTTCAGCAACATCGGCATGGACTGGTCGGCCCTCTCCCGCTCCGAGGTGGAGGCGGGCTCCCTGGCGGTGCTGGTGTTCGCCCTGGGGATCGTGGTGGTGTATCTGGTGCTCTCGGCCCAGTACGGCAGCTACATCGACCCGATCGTCATTCTGATGACGGTGCCGCTGGCGATGCTCGGCGCCCTGGCCTTCCTGGTGCTGCGGGGCCAGGTGAACAACGTCTATGCCCAGGTGGGGCTGGTGACCCTGATCGGCCTGGCGGCCAAGAACGGCATCCTGATCGTGGACCTGGCCAATCAGCGGCTGGAGCGGGGGGAAACGATCGTGGCGGCCGCCAGCGATGCCGCCCGCTCCCGCCTGCGGCCGATCCTGATGACCGCCATGGCGGCCCTGGCGGGTTTCTTCCCCCTGGTGATCGCCAATGGTGCCGGCGCCCTGAGTCAGCGCTCGCTGGGGTCGGTGATCTTTGGAGGCCTGCTGGTGGCCACCGTGCTCAGCCTCTTCGTGGTGCCTTCCTTCTACGTGTTCATGAAGAATCTTGAGCGCAACTGGTTCCCGGCCAGCGCCAACACCGGTGATCCCCTTGCGGACGATCCGGTGCCCGGGCCCTCCTGAGTCCCGTCCTTTGCGCGCCCATCGGTGCGCCCGTTGATGCCCCTGCCCCATCCCCCCGGCTATCGCCCCCCCCGCCAGCGCCAGATCGATCGGCGGCGCATCCTGCTGGCGGGTGTTCTCTATGGGCTGGCGGCCACCGTGCTCGGCCTGCTCGCCCACCGGGCTGCCCGCACCCCGGGCACCCTGCTGCAGCGGGTCCCCATCGTGAAGCTGGTGGTGGTGGTGACCGTGGCTGGCGCCTGCGGCAGCTGGGGCGAAACCATGCGACAGCTCAGTCTGCTGCGCCGTTCCGAGGAGCAGGAAGGAGAGGAGAGGGGGAACACACCCCTGCCGCCGTCCGGCCCTCCGGGCTGAGGCGCGCCAGAAAGGCGGCCCGGGCGCTGCCCAGGGTGGGGTAGAGCCGCTCGGGGCCGATCCGCTGGAGCAGCTCCGTTTTCTGCAGCTGCAGCAGCAGATCCTGCTTGGCCCGGGCGATGGCCAGCTGGATGCCCCGCGCCTCCAGCTCCTGCTGCAGCGCCTCCAGGGCGGCGACGGCGGTGCTGTCGATCTCCACGATCGCTTCGGCATTGAGCACCAGCCACTGCACCGGAGCGGTTTCGGCCTGGAGCACCTCCAGCACCCGGCGGCGGAAGTGGTCGGCGTTGGCGAAGCAGAGCGGCGCGTCGAAGCGGTAGATCACCAGCCCCGGCAGGGTGGTGGCGCCGCTCCAGTCGCGGATGTCGTGCAGACCCTCCAGGCCGGGCACCGAACCCAGCACGGCATCGTTCGGCCGGGCCAGCCGGGCGAACAGGTTCAGCACCGAGAGCGTCACCGCCAGGGCCACGCCCCGCAGCAGATCGGTGCCCAGTACCCCGATCAAGGTGATCAGGGCGAGGTGGAACTCGCTCGCCTTGAAGTGGCGAAGCCGCCGGAACTCCTCCAGGTCGATCAGTCGCAGGCCGGCGTAGATCACGATCGCCCCCAGGGCCGCCCGCGGGAACAGGGCCAGCAGCGGCCGCAGCAGCAGCAGCACCAGCAGCAGGGCCGCCAGGCTCACCAGGGAGAACAGCTGGGTGCGGCTGCCGGCGGCGTCGCCGATGGCGGTGCGGCTGCCGCTGCTGCTCACCGGAAAGCCCCGCAGCAGGCCCGCACCCACGTTCACCGCCCCGAGGGCGAGCAGCTCGCGGTTGGCATCGATGCGGTAGCCATTGCGGGCCGCGAAGGCCCGGGCCGTGAGCACGTTGTCGGAGTAGCCCACCAGGGCGATGCCGAGGGCCGCCGGTACCAGCGCCTGCAGGGCCGCGGGCCTGGGCAGCGGTGGCAGCTGCAGGGGGGGCAGACCCGCCGGAATCGCGCCGATCACCGCCACGCCGAGGCGATCCAGGCGGAACAGGGCCACCGCGGCGGTGGCCAGCAGCACCGCCAGCAGTGGGCCCGGCAGCCGCGGCCAGCGGCGCAGCAGCAGCAGCAGGAAGGCGAGCACCGCCAGGGCCAGGGCCAGGGTGGGGCCGTGCAGTTCGCCGTGGCGGCGGATCAGCTCCTGGATCTGGGCGGGGATTGCCTCGGCCTCCAGGGCCACGCCGCAGATCCGGCCCAGCTGGCTGGTGATCATGATCACCGCCACCCCGGCCATGTAGCCCGCCAGGATCGGCCGCGACAGCAGATCAGCCAGGAATCCCAGGCGGGCCCAGGCCGCCAGGGCGCACACCAGCCCCACCAGCAGGGCCAGCAGGCTGGCCAGGCCCCCGGCGCCGGCGGGGTCGGCCGCCGCCAGGGGAGCGATCGCCGCGGCGGTGAGTACGGCGGTGGTGGACTCCGGCCCCACCGAGAGCTGGGGGGAGGAGCCCAGCAGGCCGTAGAGCAGCAGGCAGGGCGCCATCGCCCAGAGGCCGGCGATCGGCTCCACCCCCGCCAGTTCGGCGTAGGCCATGCACTGGGGGATCAGGTAGGCCGTCACCGTGAGGCCCGCCAGGGTGTCGGCCGGCAGCCAGGTGCGCTCATAGCGGAGCAGCCGTTGCAGCCCGGATGGAGAGGCGGCGGAGTGGTCGCCCTCCGGCGGTGGCTCCTCGGCCCTCGGCAGGGGGGGCGTCACGGCACGGGGAAGCGGGCCGCGGCGCGATCCCGGCAGGTCGTGCGGGCCGTGTCGATGCTGGCGCCCTCCTGCACCTGCTGCAGGAAACAGGTGCAGGTGAACTCGGCCATCCCGGTCGGGGCCTTCTTGTCCGCCGCAGCCATGGCGGCATTGAAGCCCGCCAGGCAGAGGGCGCTCACCTGGTCGGTGTCCATGGCCCGGGCGGGCGCGCTCAGGGTGGCTCCACCGACCAGCAGGGCTGCCAGCGGCAGGAAGGGCAGGAGGGGCAGGCGGCGGGGGGCCATGGGGATCGAAGACAGCGGTGGACCGAGGCTAGGTGGCCCGCCGCGGCCGCCATCTCCTCCGGTGATCCCCTCAGGTGATCACCGTGGGACGCTCCATGCCGGTGCGCTCGCGGATCTCCGCCAGCTGGTCGATGGCGCGGATCAGATCCCCCAAGGCCGCCTGGGGATCCTGGTGGAGCGCCCCGCTGGGCGGCACGTAGCTCTCGAGGTACACCCGCAGGGTGGCGCCCTGGGTGCCGGTGCCGGAGAGCCGCAGCACCACGCGGCTGCCGTCGTCGAGCAGGAGGCGCAGCCCCTGGCCGGAGCTGGTGGAGCCATCCACCGGATCGGTGTAGGCGAAGTCGTCGGCGGTGGCGATGCGGCGGCCGGCGAAGGCCTCGCCCACCAGGGCGGGCAGCTGCTGCTTCACCCGGCCGTAGAGGCCATCGGCCACGCCCGAATCAATCGCTTCGTAGTCGTGGCGGGAGTAGTAGTGGCGGCCGAAGCGCTGCCAGTGGCCCGCCATCACCTCCGCCACCGAGCACTGGCGGGTGGCGAGGATCTGCAGCCAGAACAGCACGGCCCAGAGGCCATCCTTCTCGCGGATGTGGTTGCTGCCGGTGCCGAAGCTCTCCTCCCCGCAGAGGGTGATCTGGCCGGCATCGAGCAGGTTGCCGAAGAACTTCCAGCCGGTGGGCGTCTCGTGGCAGGGGATGCCCAGGTCGCGGGCCACCACGTCCACGGCGGCGCTGGTGGGCATCGAGCGGGCTACGCCGGCGAGTCCGTCGGCGTAGCCCGGCGCCAGGGTGGCGTTGGCGGTGAGCACCGCCAGGCTGTCGCTGGGGTTCACGAAGCAGCCCTGGCCGAGGATCATGTTGCGGTCGCCGTCGCCGTCGCAGGCGGCACCGAAGCGGAAGGCATCACCGCCCAGCAGCAGCTCCGCCAGGTCGTGGGCGTAGGTGAGGTTCGGGTCGGGGTGGCCGCCGCCGAAATCCTCCAGGGGGGTGCCGTTGCGCACCGTGCCCGCTGGAGCCCCCAGCAGCCCCTCGAACAGCCGCAGGGCGTAGGGCCCGGTCACCGCGTGCATGGCATCGAAGGCCATGGGGAAATCGCCGCGGAGCAGGGCACCGATCCGATCGAAGTCGAAGAGGCGCTGCATCAGCGCCACGTAGTCGTCGACGCCGTCGATCACCTGCACCTGCAGGGTTCCGATCGCCACCTCCCGGGGGGCCTCCAGGGGAATCGGTGCCGCCTCGAGGATGCGATAGCCGTTCAGTGAGCGGGTGCAGGCGTAGATCGCCTCCGTCACCGATTCCGGCGCCGGCCCGCCGTTGGCGCCGTTCACCTTCACGCCGAAGTCGCCGCCTGGGCCGCCGGGGTTGTGGCTGGCCGAAAGGATGATCCCGCCGATGGCCCGGTGGCTGCGGATCAGATGGGAGGCGGCCGGGGTGGAGAGGATCCCGCCGGTGGTGGTGATCACCCGGGCGACGCCATGGGCCGCCGCCATGCGGCAGATCACATCGATGGCGTGGCGGTTGCCGTAGCGGCCATCGCCCCCCACGATCAGGATGCCGCCCTCCACCCCGGGCAGCACCCGCAGGATCGCCTCGATGAAGCTCTCGAGGTAGTGGGGGGTTTCGAACTGGTGGCTGCTCTTGCGCAGGCCGGAGGTGCCGGGCTTCTGGTCGTCGAAGGGCCGATCGAGAACCACCTCCCGCACGCCGCCTTGCACGGCGCCGTCGTTCACACCGCCGCTGGTCATCACGTCTTGGCCGCAACCGGCCCAAGCTAGCCCTGCCCCTGGATCCCCCCGCCGGCGGGGACAGCCCGGGGCGGCCTGGCTAGCGTGGCGCCGGATGCTTCCCGCTCCCTCCGTGCCGCTTTTTCTCCTCCCCGCCGGCCTTGCCGCCCTGCCGCTCCTGCTGGGGGCCGCACTGCTGCCGGCGGGTTCCCCCCTGCGGGCGGCGCCGATGGGGCTCGGCCCCGTCACCACCTACCCGGAAGCCCTCGCCCAGACCCGCACCGCCGCCGAGGCCGTGCTGCACAAGGACGGCCGCGAGAGCTGCCTGCGGGGCAAGCTCACCAATGCCCTGCTGAAGCTGAGCGCCAGTTGCTCGGCCGCCGGACGCCAGGGCGGACCCTGTGCCCTGGCGGATCAGGCCATCGTGGTCACCCCCTGGACCCTGGCCTTCATGGAGAGCACGGCCCGCTCCCTGCTGGAGGCGGACGATTCCGCAGCGCCCACGCCCTGAGGCCACCACCCCGACGCCACGGCCTGGGCTGCCGCGCTCAGGAGGCGGCGGCGGGTTTGCCGCTGGCCGGACGGCAGACCAGCACGATGCGGCCGGCCACCTGGTTGAGGGCTTCGCGGCGGGCATAGGTGTTGCTGGCCGCGGGTTCGGCCCGTTCGCGGATCTCCCAGAGGGCGTCCTTGCAGGCGGCGGAGAGCCGCGGGTGGTCGAGCAGACCATCGGCCTGGCGGCGGGCCGGCTCGCACGTGGCCGCGGTGTTCTCCCGGCCGCAGTTCTGGGCCGCCAGCTGCAGCTGCCGCAGCACGGCCGGCTCCGGCAGGGCGGGCAGTTCATCGGCTCCGCTGCGGGAGGCCAGCGGCAGCATCAGCAGCAGCAGGGCCGCGAAGCGCAGCGTGGGGGCAAGGGGGAGCGAACTCCGGTCCATGGCTCCGCGGGGGCAGGCCGTTGAATCATGGCCGCCGCATCAGTCCAGCGGTGCGGCCTGCGGCAGTCCCTGACGCAGGAGGTGCTGCCGCTGGATCCAGCGGTGTCGCACGGCGGGGGCCACCAGCGGCGCGGCGGCCCGCAGCGCCTGCCGCAGCCAGGGGGAGCCCTGCAGCCAGGCCCCCTGGCGCGCCTCCTCCTCCTGCAACTCCTGCAGCCGCTGAATCTCGGGCCTCCGCCGGGCCTCGATCCGCGCCAGGGCGCCGTCGATCCGCTCCGGGGGCAGCGGCTCCGGTTGCGCCAGCAGGGGCAGGAGTTCCTGCGCCGCCACCAGGGCATCCCGCAGGGCCATGTTCAACCCCTGGGCCCGCACCGGACTCATCGGATGGGCCGCATCGCCCAGCAGCAGCAGCCCGGGGCGATGCCAGCGGGCGGCCAGGGCGGGCCGAACGGCCGTCACCACCGGCGGCTGCGGCTCCCCGGCGGTGTGGCGCAGCCAGGGGGCCTGCTCGCTTGCGGCCTGGCGGGCCCAGAGCTCAGCCCAGGCAACTCCGGCCTCCAGGCCGGGCGGCGGCACCCAGGCCAGCTGCGGCACCCCGGTGGCGCTGGTGAAGAGGCTCACCAGGCCCGCCGGGCCCACCAGGGTGGTGAACCACGCGCCCCCGGGCAGGGGCTCCGGGGCCGCGGGCCAGGCGAACCACTGCACCCGCAGCTCCCGGCCCCGTTCCTCCAGCGCCAGGCCGGCCCGGCGGCGCAACAGGGAACGGCGGCCGTCGCTGGCCACCACCAGATCGGCCCGCAGCGGGCGGCCATCGCCGAGGCGCACCCCCACCACCCGGCCCCCTTCCTCCAGCAGGTCGGCGGCACCGCAGCCGCGCAGCAGGCGACAGCCGGGGTGCTGGAGTGCCTCCGCCTGCAGGCGATCCAGCAGGGCCGGCTGGGACACCAGCGTGCAGGCGGGGCCGGCTTCGAGGGGCTCGGCGGCGCGGAAGAGTTCCTGGCCGTCGAGCACGAAGCGCCAGCCGGCCAGGGGCCGGTGGGGGAGATCCCCCAGCAGGGCGGGGCCGCCGATGCTCTCCAGGGCCGCCAGGCCGCTGGGGAGCAGCGCCTCTCCGCGGAAGTGCCGGTCGTTGCGGCGGCTGGCCTCCACCAGGGTCACCGCCAGGCCGCGCCGGGCGAGCATCAGGGCGAGAGCCGTGCCCGCCGGGCCGGCCCCCACGATCACCACGGCAGCTGGGCCGCTCAGGTGAAGGAGTTGTAGTTGAGGCCGCTGCCGTTTCGGGCGGGGGCAGTGCCGCTCAGGCTGTTCTTCTTGGCCAGGAGGTAGTCGACCAGTTCCTGCTGCAGGGCCAGCAGCTCCTTGGTGCAGCCCCGGAACGCCGCCCGGTGGCGGATCTCATCGTGGCGGGTGTGCAGGTCCCGCAGCATCAGATGGATCGCGTCGATCGTGGCGGAGGGGTTCGGCTCGCCCGTGGCGGACTTCTCCCCTGGCATCCCTGGCTCCGCCATGGCTACGGCTCCGACTCGGCGCTCTCTGCCTGGATCGTAGACGCGGGCCCCTGGCCGCAGGATCGCCGCAGCCGTTCGATCCGCCGCTGCAGGCGGGGCGTGACCCCCAGATCGGCCCCCTTCCAGAGGCGCTCCATCTCCCGGGTGAAGTGGGCCGCCAGCGGGGGGGAGTCGATCACCAGCAGGGTCTCCTCGTTCTGGTGGGCCGCCGAGGGGCTCCAGTTGAAGCTGCCGGCGATCACCCGGCGCCCGTCGATCACGGCGAACTTGTGGTGCAGCTTGTCGCCCCCCGCCAGCTGGGGCACCCCCACGCCCGCCAGGGCCTGCCCCCAGCGGCGATTGCCCGCCTCGATGCGGCAGCGCCGATCCGGCAGCTCCACCCCCAGCAGATCCAGCACCTCGCTGAAGGAGCGGTGGGCGAAGCCGGGATCCGCGAGCATCCGGATCTTCACCCGGTGGGCCTGCCGCTCCGCCAGCCCATCCGCCAGGTTCTGGGCGGAGAACACGAACAGGGCCAGGTCGATGCGCTGCTGGGCCTGGCCGAGCAGCTGGGCCAGCCAGTGGAGGCCGTTGGCTGGATCGCTGCGCCGGTGCGGCGCGAACAGCACCTGCACCGGCGTGCCCTGCACCAGCACCCGCTGCACGCCGCCGCCCCCCTTGCCGACGCCGAAGCGGCTGTCCGGCGCGCCGCCGGGGCCATCTCCCCAGAGGCGCTCGAATTCCCGCAGGAACACCTGGGCCAGCTCCGGACTCTCAAAGCGCAGCAGGTGGTTCACGTTGCCGCGGGTGCGCGGGTCATCGGGATCGCCGTGGATGCAGGAGGGGGTGAAGTTCGCCGATCCGCTCACCACCACCCGTCCGTCCACCACCAGAAATTTGTGGTGCATCAGGCCACTGCCGGCGCTGCCGTCGGCCGTGTCGTCGATCAGGGGAACCCGGGCGGCCCGCAGCAGCGCCACGGCATCCCCCCAGCCCAGGGCCTGCAGCTGGGCCTGGCGGTGGCGCAGGTGGGGAACCAGATCCACCGGGTGCTGCTCGCTCCAGGGGGTGCTGTAGGTGTTCTCGAGCACCACGCGCACCCGCACGCCCTGCTGCTGCTTCGCGATCAGGGCCCGGGCCACCGCCGGCAGGGAAAGTTCCTGCACGGCCACGGCGATGTCTCGGCGGGCGGAGCCGATCGTGCGCAGCAGCAGCTCCTCGAGGTTGTCGCCGGCCCGTGGCTTCCCGTCGATCGGGCTGCGGTAGTGGGCATCGGCGCGGTGGTTGAAGGCCACCTCGATGCCGGGCGGCAGGGGGAGGGGAGCGGCCGGCCGGCCCAGCAGCTGCCCCGTGGCGCTGCAGCCGCCCAGCAGCAGGGCCCCACAGACTGCCCCCAGCAGGGGAACGGCCCCCCGTGGCGGTGCCAGGGGCGGTTGGACCCCGCAGGGGAAACGCATCGATCGGATCGCCGCTGGGGGGAGGGTTCCCCGCCGCCGACGCCGGCCAGGCCGAAACCCGGCTCAGTGGCCGGGCATCTCGGCGGTGCGGAGCATCAGCACGAACCAGAGGGAGCCCACGGCCACGGCGGCCCCCACGGCGGCGGGCAGGCTCACGTGCACGATCAGCAGGGGGATCAGCAGGGCGAAGCTCACGGCCCCCAGCACGGGGGTGAGGGCCACCAGCAGCTTCAGGCCGCGGCGGGGATCAGGGGAGGAGGTCATCGAAGGGGGCGGCTCAGAACCACTCGGCCGCGGCCTGGTGGGCGGGATTGCTGTTGTCTTCGGGGGTGAGGCGACGGAAATCGAGGGTGATGTTGCGCTTCTGCTCGCCGTCGGCGGCCACCGCCTCGATCGGATACACCTGCTGGCCGTCGCGGAAGGGCACCTGCACCCGGAAGGTGCCATCGGGGGAGAGGGGCACCTCCTCGCCGCCGATCGTGAGCCGGGCGGCGGGGTCGGTGGCGCCATACACGATCAGCTCGGCATCGGCCACCAACCAGAAGGAGCGCTGCCGCGGGGCCACCCCCCCCACGCCGGAGGCCGAGCGCCCACTGGCCCAGAGGCCGGCGCCGGAGGCGTGGAGGCCGGCGCCGCTTTCGGCTCCCTCCTCGAGTTCATGGAAGGCCTCCGAGCCGCGGCCCAGCTTGCGCCAGCGGGAGGTGGCGGTTTGGTAGAGCCGCTCATGCAGCCCCGAATCGGCCGACTCCACCGGCGAGGGCAGCGTGGTGGGGGTGGTGTCGAGGGTGAAGGGAACGAACTGATCGAGGATCTGCTCGCTGGGGTGCAGGGCCGGGACCCGGGCCACCGAGGAGAAGGCCAGGGAGATCCAGCCGCCGGCACTGCCCTTGCGGTAGCCCAGCTCCACCCGGTAGTCGCGGTCGCTCAGGGGCACCGGCAGGTACCACTCGGTGGCATGGCTATCCACCACCACCTCCTGGAGGGTGTGGGGGTGGGCGGAGCCCCCCGGCAGGCCGGTCACATCCGCCACCCGCAGGCACAGCTGACTGGCCCCGGCGTCGAGCGCCCGATCCCGCTCCTCGTCGGAGATCTCCCAGAACACATAGGCCCACTGGGGATCGCGCGGCAGAAACACCACGCGAGTCTCGGCCCCCGGTCTGGGCGCTGGCTCCATCTCGGCCTCGAGGCTCTGGAGGGAGGGGCCGGCCTCCTCCTGCCGGGCACTGATGGCGCTGAGCAGTTCTTCCTTCGACTTCCGGCTGTAGAGGCTGACTCCCAGGTCGCTGGCGACCTGGCGAAGCTGCCGCAGGGTCAGGCGCGCCAAGGAAGTCAGAGACTGGCTCACAGCATCAGGTTTCGTTTGGGATCAGTCTGGGGGACATTGCGTCTCCTCAGCCACGACCCTCCGGTCGGGGTCAGCATCCACTGACTGCCCCGGCACTGTCCCCTCCGGCAGGACACAAAAAAGGCGGTGCCTGCGCACCGCCCCGTTGCCGTTGGAATCCCGGACTGGAGGGGCCGCCTCAGCGGCCGATGCTCCGATAGGGAACCTTGGAGAGGTAGTCCATGCCGGTGTTGCCGGCGGCCGCGCCACGGGTGCGCATGGCGGGCAGGGTCCGCACCCAGGGGAGGTAGTCCTCCGGGAAACCTCCGCGGCGCTGGCGGGAGCGCTCGGGATAGGCCTTGGCGGTGCCGGTGTACACGACCTGGGGGAAGCCCAGGATGCCGCGGTAGTAGGCCTCGTAGCGGGGGCTGGTGAGGTTGAAGGGGGTCTCGCCCACCTCACGGGAGCCCACCACGCGGTTGCGGCGGTAAGGAACCGTGTCGTAGCCGAAGTTCTCGAGGTACTCCTGGCTGTTGAGGATGTCGTCCACCATCCCCTTCACGCCGCGGGTCATCAGCACGGCGGACCAGGCGATTTCCTCGGACTTGCCGTGGGTGGGGCGACCCAGCAGCTTCTCCACCAGGTGGCGGGCCACCCGGTAGTTGCTGTTGAGGTTGTAGAAGCTGCGGGTGAAGGTGTCCGAGAGGCACAGCGAGCGGATGAAGTCCCGCACGGTGATCTGGCCGTCGCGCAGCTGGGACTCCAGGGTGCGGTCGCGGTCGACCTTGAAGGCGTGGAAGAAGATCTGCCGGTAGGCGGCCTCGATCACGAAGTTCTGGTCTTCGCAATCCATGGCCTTGTCCATGGACACGGCCTTCGGATCCTCGTCTGAACCCACCCGAAGCGCATTCACGCGGGAATTCTGGGTGGTGGGTGCGTACTTCAGGAGAGGCAGGGCCACACGTGCTCGGGCATCCGTCATGGCGGATCGTAGAAGTGCGGCCCCGATGGGGCTCCGCGCCCCTCAGCGAGGCTCACAGTCCGTAACGTTGGACACAGGGCTCACCAGCCCAGCGGCGAGAGCAGGGCTTCGGCCGCTGCGGCGGCCTGGGCGGCGGCCGGTGCGTCCTCCTTCACCCGCGTCTCCACGCAGAAGGAGGCGGTGTTGGAGAGGCCCTCCACGGTGCTGGTGCGCAGGCGCACGTCCGGCCCGGCGAAGCTGAAGCGCTCCAGGCTGCTCATGGTTTCGTAGTCGGTGCTGAGCAGCAGGCCGTCGCGCTCGTCCATGCGGAAATGGCCGGCCACCGGCGCCGTTTCCGCGTAGCCCCGGTCGCGCAGCAACAGGCCGGCACGCCCCCGCTCATCGGTGGGGATCAGCCCGAACACGCTCTCCCCCTCGTGGGCTTCGCCCGCCTTGTCCCAGGCCATCGAGCCGTTCCAGCGCACCCGGCAGCCCCCCACCAGGCCGGCGGGATCCTGGCCGTGCAGACCGGCCACCGCCTGCAGCAGCGGATCCTGGACGCTGAGCTCCACCACCTCGATGTAGGAGCCGCCGGCCTCGGCGCGGCGGTGGAGCAGGTGGTGGCTGCTGCGCTGGGAGCGCCAGCGGCCGCAGCTGAGCCGGAAGAAGCTGATGGCGTCGGTGATCGATCCGCTCACGGGGCCCGCGTTGCTGCAGCGATGATCGCAAGCCGCCTCGGCTGCTGGAGTTTCCGTGCCCCTCGGTGCCGCCGCAGCCCTGGCCGCGGCCCTCTGCTGGACCCTGGCCAGTGGCCTCTGGCGGCGGCTGCCCACCTCCCTGGGGGCGGCGCCGCTGAACCTGCTCAAGAACCTGATCGCCCTGGCGATCCAGCTGCCGCTGCTGCTTCTGCTGCCGGCGGAGCTGCCCGCCAGCGCGGCCCTGCTGCTGCTGCTCAGCGGAGCCCTGGGCATCGGCCTGGGCGACAGCTTCTACTTCGCCGCCCTGCGCCGCCTGGGTACCCGGCGCACCCTCACCTTCGATGCCGGCGGTCCGGCGGTGACCTCCCTGGCTGGCATCGTGGTGCTGGCGGAGGTGCCGCGCCCGCTGCAGTGGGCCGGCATCGGCCTGATCTCCCTGGCGGTGCTGCTGGTGGCGCGCCAGGCTCCTCCGGAGACGCCGGCGCCGGCGGGATCCATGGCGGGAGGAGCACTCCGGGGCGGCGGCATCCCCCTGGCCCTGGCGGCGCTGCTCTGCGGTTCCGCCGGGGCCCTGCTGGCGCGCGGGGTGCTGCGGGAGTACGCCCTGCCTCCCCTGCAGGCCGCCACCTTGCGCCTGGTGGGGGGCACCCTGCTGCTCCTGCCCCTGCTGCCGCAGCTGCGCTGGCCGGGGCGGCGCCCCCGCCCGCCCGGCCGCCGCTGGCCGCTGGTGCTGGGGGCCACGCTGCTCGGCACTACACTGGGGATCGTGCTGCAGCAGTTCGCCCTGCAGCGCCTCGCCGGAGGCCTGGCGGTGGCCCTGCTGGCCACGGCGTCGGTGCTGGCGGTGCCCCTGGCGCGGCTGGAGGGGGATCATCCCGGCTGGCCGGGGCTGCTCTCGGCGGGGCTGGCCCTGGCGGGCTTCAGCCTGGTGGTGCTGGGGGGCTGAGGGGCTCCGGGGACTCGGCCGCCAGCCGCTCCTCCGCCTGGCGGCGGGCCCAGGCGGAAAGATCCGCCAGCTGCAGTGCCAGCGGCTCCACCCCCTGCTCCCGGGCCAGCGCCTCGAGGGTCCCGCCGAGCCGGCGCAGCTGCTCGAGAAAGCTGCGGGCAAAGGGGGGATCGGCCGCCAGCAGGGGCTGGCTGGCGGCCCAGCCGTCCAGGGCTTCGGCGGAGGGCACCGGGCCGTGGGGGCCGCCGGCGATCTGCTGGAAGGTGCGCAGGCCGTGGGCCAGCAGCCGCAGGTGGTGGCGCTCCAGCGCCGGCAGCAGGCAGCTCTCGATCTCCGCCAGCTCCTCGGGCCGCAGGGGACCGTCGGCGCCGCTCATGGGGCTGCTGGGCAGGGCGTCAGCCGGAAACCGCAGGAGTGGCCGCCGTTGAGGCGCCAGTGCACCCGCTCCACCCGGCAGTCCGGGAAGGTGTGGCGGATCATCTGCAGCTCCTGGTCGCAGATGCAGGGGAACTGCTCGGCGATCCGCATCACGGAGCAGTGGTATTCGCTGAAGACCCAGCTGTCGTCGTCGGCGATGCACTCGGCCAGGTAGCCCTCCCGTCGCCGCAGATCCACCAGCCGCTCCAGGCGCTCGGCCAGGCTGCCGGAGCCGATCTGGCGGCGGTAGTCGATCGCCTTGTCGAGGGCCTGGCGCCCCAGCAGATGGTCGATCGTGCCGGGGGGAAGGCTGTCGGCCATGGAGCCGAGCAGCCCCAGGGCGAAGTGGTCGCTGGCGTCGGGGAAGTGCTGCCGGCCCCGGGGGGTGAGCCGCCAGTGGTTGGAGGGGCGGCCGGGGCCGTGCTGGGAGGCGTGGCAGTCCACCAGGCCCTCCTCCTCGAGGCTGCGCAGGTGGCGGCGCATCGCCTGCACCGAAACCTCCAGGGATTCGGCCAGGAAGGCGGCCGTGGCTTCGCCGTGGCGCAGCAGCAGCGTGAGGGCCGCCTCGCGGGTGCTCGCCTGGTTGGAGACCGGGGCTGGGGCGCTCATCACTCGCCTCTGACCGCCACACGATGCCACGTGTGCCGGGAGGATGGGGGCTTCGCCGGTGAAGGCGTGGGGCCACAATGACCCTTCCCCCAAGGCCCGGATCCCTGCCCTAGGCTCCGGCAGATACGAAACCCGGATGTTTCGTATCTGGTTCTCCCATCCGGGCCGGGTGCCCCTTGCCGCCTGCTTCATGTCCGACGCCGCTGCCCCCTCCGCTGACAGCCTCGAGGTGATCCGCAAGTTCGCGGAGACCTACTCCCAGCGCACGGGCACTTACTTCTGCAGCGATCCGGGTGTCACGGCGGTGGTGCTGGAGGGTCTGGCCCGCCACAAGGACGAGCTCGGCGGCGCCCTCTGCCCCTGCCGCCACTACGAGGACAAGCAGGCCGAGGTGTCGCAGGCCTTCTGGAACTGCCCCTGCGTGCCGATGCGGGAGCGCAAGGAGTGCCACTGCATGCTCTTCCTCACGGAGGACAACCCCTTCCGCGGCGAGAACCAGACCATCAGCATCGAGGAAATTCGCCGCCACACCGCCGGCTGAGCTTCATCCAGCCGGCTGCGCTTCTGTCTTCCCTCGCCCATACCCAGCCATGAGCAGCACAGCCACCGTCGGGGATCTGGTTTCGCAGCCCTACAAGTACGGCTTCGTCACCGACATCGAAACCGAGAAGATCCCCAAGGGACTGAGCGAGGATGTCGTGCGGCTGATCTCCGCCAAGAAGGAGGAGCCGGCGTTCCTGCTGGAGTTCCGTCTGCGGGCCTACCGGCAGTGGCTGCAGATGCAGGAGCCCGACTGGGCGGCGCTCGGCTATCCGCGGATCGACTACCAGGACATCGTCTACTACGCCGCGCCCAAGCAGCAGGAGAAGAAGGCCAGCCTCGAGGAGGTGGATCCCAAGCTGCTGGAAACCTTCGACAAGCTTGGCATTCCCCTGAGTGAGCAGAAGAGGTTCTCCAACGTGGCCGTGGATGCCGTGTTCGACAGCGTTTCGATCGCCACCACCTACCGCGAGAAGCTGGCCGAGCATGGGGTTATCTTCTGCTCGATCAGCGAGGCGGTGAAGGAATTCCCTGAGCTGATCGAGGCCTACCTGGGCACCGTGGTGCCCAGCAACGACAACTACTTTGCGGCGCTCAATTCCGCCGTGTTCAGCGACGGCTCCTTCGTGTTCATCCCCAAGGGGGTGGATTGCCCGATGGAGCTCTCCACCTACTTCCGCATCAACTCCGGCGACACCGGCCAGTTCGAGCGCACCTTGATCGTGGCGGAGGAGGGGGCCTCGGTTAGTTACCTCGAGGGCTGCACCGCGCCGATGTTCGATACCAACCAGCTGCACGCCGCAGTGGTGGAGCTGGTGGCGCTCGACGACGCCTCGATCAAGTACTCCACCGTGCAGAACTGGTACGCCGGCGATGAAAACGGCAAGGGCGGCATCTACAACTTCGTCACCAAGCGGGGGCACTGCCGCGGCGACCGCAGCCGCATCAGCTGGACCCAGTTGGAAACCGGCTCGGCGATCACCTGGAAGTACCCGAGCTGTGTGCTGCAGGGGGCGGATTCGGTGGGCGAGTTCTACTCCGTGGCCCTCACCAACAACTGCCAGCAGGCCGACACCGGTACCAAGATGGTGCACGTGGGGCCCCGCAGCCGCTCCACGATCGTGAGCAAGGGCATCAGCGCCGGCCGCTCCTCCAACAGCTACCGCGGCCTCGTGCAGGTGGGGCCCAAGGCGGTGGAGGCCCGCAACTTCAGCCAGTGTGATTCGATGCTGATCGGCGATCAGGCCGCGGCCAACACCTATCCCTACATTCGCTCGCAGCAGCCCTCGGCCAGCATCGAGCACGAGGCCAGCACCTGCCGCATCTCCGAAGATCAGCTCTTCTATCTCCAGAGCCGGGGCATCGGCTTCGAGGAGGCCGTTTCGATGATGGTGAGCGGCTTCTGCCGGGATGTGTTCAACCAACTGCCGATGGAGTTCGCCGCCGAGGCCGACAAGCTCCTCGCCCTCAAATTGGAGGGTTCCGTGGGCTGATCGCCGCCCGCGCGCTCCTTTCTTCTCCGCCTGCTTTCTCTTTCCGCCCTTCCGATTTCGCTGCTGCCGTGATTCGCCCCGACGCTCCCGTACTGCTTGAGATCCGTGATCTCCATGCCAGCGTGGAGGACAAGGCCATCCTCCAGGGGGTGAGCCTCACCATCCGGGCCAGTGAGATCCACGCCGTGATGGGCCGCAATGGCAGCGGCAAGAGCACCCTCTCCAAGGTGCTCGCCGGCCACCCCGCCTACAGCGTGACCGGCGGCAGCGTGCGCTACCGCGGCCAGGACCTGCTGGATCTTTCCCCGGAGCAGCGCGCCCGGATCGGCCTGTTCCTCGGTTTTCAATACCCGATCGAGATCCCGGGGGTGAGCAACCTCGAATTTCTGCGGGTGGCCACCAATGCCCGCCGCCTGGAGAAGGGGGAGGAAGAACTCGAACCCTTTGATTTCGAAGACCTGGTGCGCGAGAAGCTGGCGGTGGTGCAGATGGATCCCGCTTTCCTGGATCGCTCCGTGAACGAGGGCTTCAGCGGCGGCGAGAAGAAGCGCAACGAGATCCTGCAGATGGCCCTGCTCGATCCGCTGGTGGCCATCCTCGATGAAACCGATTCCGGCCTCGACATCGACGCCCTGCGCATCGTGGCGGGAGGTGTGAATCATCTCGCCACCGCCGACAACGCCACCCTGCTGATCACCCACTACCAGCGGCTGCTGGATGTGATCACCCCCGATTACGTGCACGTGATGGCGGCCGGCCGGATTCTGCGCACCGGCGGCAAGGAACTGGCCCTGGAACTGGAAGATCGCGGCTACGACTGGGTCGACGCCGAACTCGCCGTGCTGGAGGTGGCCTGATGGTGGCCCTTGCTCCGGTTGCCGCCCCGGCGATCCCCTCCCTGCAGGACTGGACCACGACCCTGCTGGCCTCGCTGGAGGCCTCCGCTGCCGCCGCCACCACGCGCCAGGGCCGCGCCCGGGCCCTGCTCGCGGAAACCCCGGCCCCGACCCGCCGCCAGGAGGACTGGCGCTTCACCGACACCGCCCCCCTGGCGGCGGTGGCCCCGAAGGCTTCTCCCACCGCCTTCGATCCCCTGGGCGGGCGGCCCCTGCCGGCGGGCCTCACCCCCCTGAGCCCCGCGGAAGCCGAGGCACAGCTCGGCCGGGTGCTGGAGGCCTGCGGCGCCCGCGACGCCTGGTCCACCCTGCTGCACGGGGCCCTGCCCGAGCGGCTGCTGGCCCTGCGGGTGCGCGGGCGGGTGGAGGCGCCCCTGGAGCTGGTGCTCGAGGCCGGTGCCGCTGAAGGCCTGATTCCGCTGCGGCTGCTGCTGCTGCTGGAAGAGGGTGCTGAGCTGGAGGTGCTGCAGGTGCACACCGCCGCCGGCGCCAGCGCCACCAGCGTGGTGGTGGAGGCCCATCTGGGCCGCGGCGCGCGGCTGCGCCATGGCCTCCTGGCCCATGGCAGCGATGCGGCCGCCCTGCTGGCCCAGTGCTGCTACAGCCAGGAGCCCGGCAGCGACCTGCACCTGGTGAGCGCCGGTGCCGGCTGGGGCCTGCTGCGGCTCGAGCCGCGGATCAACCAGCTGCAGGGGGCGGCCCACACCCACGTGCAGGGTCTGCACCGGGTCGACCACCGCCAGATCGCCGATCAGCACAGCTTCGTGACCTTCTCCGGGCCGGACGGCCGGCTGGAGCAGGTGTACAAGGCCCTGGCCGATGGGCAGGGCCGCAGCGTGTTCAACGGCGCCGTGCGGGTGCCGCGGGAAGCGCAGCGCACCGATGCCTCCCAGCTGAGCCGCAACCTGCTGCTCTCCGATCGGGCCCGGATCGACACCAAGCCGGAACTCGAGATCGTGGCCGACGACGTGCGCTGTGCCCACGGCGCCACCGTGAGCCGTCTGCAGGACGATGAACTCTTCTACCTGCAGAGCCGGGGCATCGGCTCCGACCAGGCCGCCCGGCTGCTGCAGCGGGCCTTCTGCGAGGAGGTGCTGCGGGAGCTGCCGGCCGCCGCCGCCGCCTGGCGTCCATTAGACCGCCTGCTGGAGCAGGCCTGAGCCGATGACGCCCCTCACCCCCGCCCTCGTGCCCCCCGCCGCGGCTCCCCCGGTGCCGGAGGTGGAAAACCTGGCCGCCCTCACCCGGCCCGACTTCCCCCTGCTGGCCCAGACCGCCTGCCTCGGGCAGCCGCTGATCTACCTCGACCACGCCGCCACCAGCCAGAAGCCCCGCCAGGTGCTGGAGGCGCTGCAGCACTACTACGGCCACGACAACGCCAACGTGCACCGGGGCGCCCACCAGCTCAGCGCCCGCGCCACCGAGGGCTTCGAGGCGGCGCGGGCCAAGGCGGCGGCCTTCGTGGGGGCCCGCAGCCCCCGCGAGATCGTGTTCACTCGCAATGCCAGCGAGGCGATCAATCTGGTGGCCCGCACCTGGGGGGAGGCCAACCTCCGCTCCGGCGACGAGGTGCTGCTCACGGTGATGGAGCACCACAGCAACCTGGTGCCCTGGCAGCTGCTGGCCGACCGCACCGGCTGCGTGCTGCGCCATGCGGGCCTCACCGAGACGGGTGAACTCGACCTCGATGATCTGGGCAGCAAGCTCAACGAGCGCACCAAGTTGGTGAGCCTGGTGCAGGTGAGCAACACCCTCGGTTGCCTCAATCCGATCGAGGCGGTGGCTCCCCTGGCCCACGCGGCGGGTGCCCTGGTGCTGGTGGATGCCTGCCAGAGCTTGCCCCACCTGCCGGTGAACGTGGCCCAACTGGGTTGCGATTTCCTGGTGGGCAGCTCCCACAAGCTCTGCGGCCCCACCGGCATGGGCTTCCTCTGGGCCCGGGAGGCGCTGCTACAGGCGATGCCCCCGTTCCTGGGCGGCGGCGAAATGATCCAGGACGTGTACCTCGAGCACAGCAGCTGGGCCGAGCTGCCCCACAAATTCGAGGCGGGCACGCCGGCGATCGGTGAGGCGATCGGCATGGGCGCCGCCCTCGATTATCTGCAGGCCATCGGTCTGGATCGCATCCACGCCTGGGAGCAGCTACTTACGCGCCAGCTGTTTGCCCGGCTTCAGGCCATCGAAGGTGTGCGCATCCTGGGCCCCACGCCTGAGCAGCAGCCCGATCGCGGCGCCCTGGCGGCCTTCACCGTGGATGGCCTCCACGCCAATGACATCGCTGCCCTGCTGGATTCGGCCGGGATCTGCATTCGCAGCGGCCACCACTGCACCCAGCCCCTGCATCGCCTCTACGGCATCCCCGGCTCAGCCCGCGCCAGCCTCAGCTTCACCACCACCCCCGAGGAGATTGATCGCTTCGCCGAGGAGCTTGAGGGCACAATCCAGTTCCTGCGTGAGCACAGCTGAGCGCCCGATCAGGCCGGCGTCAGCACTGCCACCGCCTCGGCCCGGTGCTGGCCCTGCCACACCCACTGCCACGTCCAACCGGCAGCTGCGGCCGCTGCTTCGATGGGGCCGCGCTCAGCGGGGATGTCCCACTGGCTGAGGTGGGCAATCACCTGTTCTTGTTGCTCGCTGTTGAGGGGCTGCCAGCCGCGGCGGATGCGGGTGCTGTAGCGCTGGCGATAGGCGGAGAGACTCTCGCCGAGTTCGCGGAACACGTCGGCCCAGATCAGCAGACCATCGCTGGCGATGCGCCGGCGGGCCCCCGCCAGGAATTCGGTCTTTTGCCCATCGCTGAGGTGGTGCACCGCGAAGGCCGAATGCAGGATCTCCACCGGGGCGGCACTGGGATCGCCGGCCGATGGTGCAGCAGCCATGGCCCAGGCCAGCAGGTCGCCCTCCTGCCAGTGGGTGGGGTAAGGGACGGGGCCCAGCATCGCCTCGGCCAGGGGCAGCACCGCCGGGGTGAGGTCGAGGCCCGTGTAAGAGCCAAGGGGCAACCGGCGCAGCAGGGGGGCCAGTAGGGCCAGATCGCCGCAGCCCAGGTCCACTAACTGGGGTGCGGGAGCGCCGGCAGGTCGCCGAGCAAGCCAGTCCTCGAGGGCCTGGGCGGTGGCGCTGGCCACGGCCCGGTGCTCCATGAGGTCGTGCTCCACCACGGCCCTGTAGGAGGCCCACTGCTTTTCAAACAGATCCATGGCTATGGCTCAGGCCGACCCCCAATGCAGGGCCCACGGCCCCATCCTGAACGCTGGCAGCCCATCCGGCGGTGGTGCACAGGCGCCCGGGTTGGCATGCTTCAGGGGAGATGGCCGTGCAGTCGCCCATGGGCACCCAACCCTCGGCCCATCCCCAGTTGTTCCTGGCGGTGTTGGGAGGTCGGGCGCCCGGCTGCCGGATTGAGCTGCACGATGTGCGCTTTGTGGCGGGCGCCACGATCGAGGCTGTGATCCCGGAGCTGCGGCGGCAGTGGTTCGGGCGGCGTGAGGGCCTGCACCTCGATGCCTGGATGGCGGTGCGGGCGGTGGATGGCTGGACGGTGCACCTGGGGCGCGAACCCGCCGCGCCCCGGAGCGAGCGGTTGTGGTTTGTGAACCTGGGCGCCTACCGCCCCGATTCGCTCGCTGAGCTGCATCATTTCGGCCTGGTCGTGGCCCGCTCACCCCAGGCGGCCAAGGCGGCGGCCAGGCGCCAGTGGCTGTGCGGCGCCCTGCAGCAGCACAAGGACGACCTGGCGGCGGTGGACGACTGCCTGGCGATCGAACAATTGCAGCTGCTGGACGGCGGACGCTGGTACGTGCAGCTCGCCCCGCACCCCGAGGGCCTGTGCCAGCCCCAGGTGCCGGACTGGTTCGGCTATCGGTTGCTCTGAAGGCCTGGCTGCCGGTTCGCTGGGCCGGGCGACCGGCCGGCGTGATCC
>JBJTWS010000178.1:0-9413 GCA_046081905.1 Synechococcus sp.
CCTCAGCGCCCTGCATGACCCCGATCTTCAGCGCGCCATCACGGGGATTTCCACCTTCTATCTCGCCCCGCGAGACACAGCGCCGCCATGCGCGGCAATGATGCGACAGCTGGGCATGCTTGCACCCGGCCAGGAGCCGAAACCCGCGGCTTCTCCGTTGCGCCAGATCGCCCAATACGGACCACGCGAGCGCAAGGCCTTGGCCGCCTTCGACAATTTCCAGGTGCCCTCCGGCTACCACTGGCAAGGGGAAACGGCCGCCAATCGCTTCCTGATCTCCCTGCGTCTCGATCAGGAGCTGGCCGATCGCTACCGCACCGATCCCCAAGGCGCGCTTGCAACCCCGGACTTCGCCGATCTCAGCGATCGCGAGCGGGCCCTGCTCGCCAGCCGCGACGCAGGCGCCCTCCAGGTGGCCGCCAAGGGCAGTCAGGTGATCTGCCCCGCCAACCGCCGCTTCCTGGAAGCCCTCTTTCGGCAGCGCCCGCTGCTTCGGCAGCTGGGCCAGACCCTCCGATCCCGCGAGGGGCGCCACCAGCTGGACGATCTGCAGCAGCTGGCCACCGCCGCCGGCCATGGCGACATCCAATGGGGTCGCCTGCGCACCGATATCGATCTGCTGGAGCGAGACCACCTGTTCCCCTGGAACGGGGTGTATCAGAGCCGGGATCCCGAGCACCTGCTGGTGCTGCTGGGGGATGGGGAGCGGGCTCGGCTGATGCTCGACGGCCAGCCGATCCCCCGCTTCCGCTTCCGCCGCGGGGTGTTGCGCTGGCAGGCCAGCCGCACCGTGCCGCACCACGGCTTCCTGCGCGTGGATGTGGATGGCCGCGGCCAGCGGCGGCTGGTGGGCAGCCTCTGGCCCGAGGGGGAGACGGTGCCGGCCAACCATCGCCTCACCCTCCAGGAGGTGACGCCCGGCCACCAGCATCCGGCCATGGCGGTGGGGCGCTACACCGGCGCTGGCGGGGTGCTGGAGCTGACGGTGGCGGAGGAGGCCGGGGCAAGCGGGGCCGGGCTGGCCCGCTGCCTGCGGCTGAGCCTCAACGGCGCAGACCTCCAGGGGCCCTTGGTCCTGCGGGGCCGCCAGTTGCATGGCGGCAGCGCGCGCTTCCTCCTGGATCGGGACTGGCGCCAGGACGCGGACCTGCCACCCGCGCTGCTGGGCACCTACGCGGTGCGGGGACACGGCGGCCTGCGCAGCCTCCGCTTCAGCGCCTCCGGCCTCGAGCTGAATGGGGTGGCCACGGCGGCGCAGGCGCACCACGGGCAGCTCCACTGGTGCGGCGGACCGCCAGGGGCAGAAAACGGGCAGGTGACGCTGCTGCTCGATCCGATCAGCCTGCATCCCCTGCTGCATGGCCAGGTGAATGGCCAGGCGGTGGTGGGCATGGTGCCGGTGGCGGAGGGGCAGGGCAGCCGGCCGCCGGAATTCGGCCTCTCGGCGGGGTCCTGGCGCTGGCTGCAGGAGCTGCAGGCGCGGCGGGCCTGGCCGCTGGGCGGACTGATCTGGCACAAGTGGGAGCGGGCCGCGCTCTACGCCACGATCGTGAACCGCGGCCTGGTGCCGCGCCTGCCATGACGGCCGCCCCCCAGGCCTGCTGGCAGCCGGTGGCGGGGTTCACCGCCGCCTGGCTGCTCGACGTCGACCGTGAGCGCTATCCATTCGCCGAAGTCTTCCGCACCACGGTGTTTGCGGTTGAGGATCTGCAGGCCCTGCACCAGTCCCAGTGGATCCAGCCGGGCCGCAGCCTGGGCTACGACGACAACCTGAGATTGCGGGAGCAGATGCAACGTCTTCACTTACAATCCAGCTTTTACAGGATTTACGAGCGCTTTGTGCGTGAGGTGCTCGTGCGTGAGTTCGGTGGCCGCCTCTCCTATGCGAAGCGCCCAAAGATGCGCGTTCATCTTGCGGGCACAGGCTCGGTGAGCCGCTGGCATCGCGATGCCGATGTGACGGGCCGATTGGATCAGATCAATGTGTGGCTGCCGTGCACCGATTGCTTCGGCGGCAACACATTGTGGGTGGAGGATGATTACGGCAGTGGCCGCTATCAGCCGATTGCCGTGCGTCATGGCCAGGCCCTTCTATTCGATGGCGGCCTGCTGGACCATGGCACGGTGAATAACGACACCCCCAGCAGCCGCGTGAGCTTTGACCTGCGCTTTGCCCCCTCCAGCGCCCAGCCCACCCCGATGACCACACGCCTGCTGGGGCAGCGGCCGCCCGGCCCGCCCCATCCGCCCCTGGGCACCAGATCAACGGGTGGCTGGGGCCCAGAGCGGACCTAGGGTCGAGCGATCGAAACCCCAGCGAACCCGGCCCATGGCACGCACCGGCCCGGCGTCTTCCCTCAGCTCCCCGTTGGCCAGCATCGGTGTGCCGAAGGAGATCAAGCGGGACGAGCGGCGCGTGGCCCTCACCCCCGATGGCGCCCACGAACTGGTGTCTCAGGGCATGGAGGTGCGCATCGAGGCGGGGGCGGGCCTGGGGGCCGGCATCGTGGATGACGACTATCAAGCGGTGGGCGCCCGCCTGGTGAGCCGCGAGGAGGCCTGGGCCGCCCATCTGGTGGTGAAGGTGAAGGAACCGCAGCCGGAGGAGTTCGCGTTTCTGCGTCCCGATCTTGTGCTGTTCACCTATCTGCACCTGGCGGCTTACCCGGAGGTGGGCCGGGCTTTGCTGGAGGCGGGCACCACCGCGGTGGCCTACGAAACCGTGCAGCTCGAGGACGGCAGCCTGCCCCTGCTGGCACCGATGAGCGAGATCGCCGGGCGGATCGCCGCCCAGGTGGGGGCCCACCTGCTGGAGAAGCCCCACGGCGGCCGCGGCGTGCTGATCGGCGGCTGCACGGGGGTGCGACCGGCGCGGGTGGTGGTGCTCGGCGCCGGCACCGTGGGCTGGAACGCGGCCCGGCTGGCGGCCGCCATGGATGCCGAGGTGTTCCTGCTCGACCATTCCCCCCAGCGCCTGCGGGCCCTGGAGCGCGACCGGCACGGCCGCCTGGTGAGCCTGGTGAGCAGCCGCAGCCTGATCGAGCGGCTGGTGCCGGGCACCGATCTGCTGATCGGGGCGGTGCTCACCCCGGGCGGGCGGGCGCCCACCCTGGTGGACGAGGAGCTGGTACAGCGGATGAAGGCCGGCTCGGTGATCGTGGATGTGGCGATCGACCAGGGGGGCTGCATCGCCACCAGCCGCGAAACCACCCACACCGAGCCGGTGGTGACGATCCACGGGGTGCAGCACTACGCCGTGGGCAACATGCCCGGCGCGGTGCCGTTCACCTCCACGGAGGCCCTGGTGAGCGTCACCCTGCCCTACATCCTGGTGATGGCGGGCCGGGGCCTGGGGGAGGCGGTCACGGACCGGCCGGAACTGCTCTCGGGGCTGAACACCGTGAACGGCGCCGTGTGTCACCCCGGCGTGGCCCGGGCCCTGGGGGTCCCGCCCCGCCACCCGATGGCCTGCCTCCGATGATCGGCGCCGTTCTCGCTTACGCCGCTCCGGCCGCCCGGGCCGTGGCGCAGGAGAACACGCTGCAGCACTACCTGCTGGGCCTGTTCGCCGTGGCCAACAACATCCCGGCCATGGGGCCGTTCCTCACCCTCACCGATGGCCTGCCCAAACCGGTGATCCGGCGGCTGGTGGGCATCTCCACCCTGAGCAGCTTCCTGATCATGGTGATGGCGATGCTGATCGGCACCGCCGTGCTGCGCTTCTTCGGGATCGGCATCAGCGCCTTCCAGATCGCCGGTGGTGTGCTGCTGGGCGGCTCCGGCATGACGATGCTCAACACCCGCAGCGTGCGCGACACGGCCCAGCAGACCGTGGAGCACGACGTCAGCGACCAGTCGCAGCTGGTGTCCACGGCGATCGTGCCGGTGTCGCTGCCGCTCACCACCTGCGCCGGCACGATGTCCACCGTGACGCTGTTCGCCGACCAGGCATCGAGCACCGGCGCCCGGCTCGATCTGTTCGCGGCGATCTGCCTGATGAGCCTGATCATCTTCCTGGCCTTCCACTTCGCCTACGACCTGGTGAAGCTGCTCGGCAACGTGGGCATGAGCGTGCTGATTAAGGTGATGGGCCTGTTCACCCTCGCCATCGGCATCCAGTTCATCGTCAGCGGGGTGAGCCGGGTGCTGGAGAGCCTGCCCCCGGCCTGAACGATGGCTAAGCCAGGGGGGGCTTCCGTTCCTGAGCTGCGGCCATGGCCCCCTCCCACCCTGACCCCGCAGCGCGCCGGCGCAGCGCCGTTCTGGGCGCCGGGCTCGGGCTGGTGATGGTCGTGCTGGGCGGCGCCATCGCGGCCCATGGCGAACCCCGGGCCCACGACATCGAGGCCCTGGCCCGGGAGGCCCAGCGCTCCGGCCACCTGCGGGCTGTGCTGGTGCGGGTGAGCGTGGACGGCCGCGAACTCCTCACCACCGCCCTGGGGGAATCCCTGCCCGGCGAGGCCGCCACGCCGGAGATGCGCTTCCGCAACGGCGCGGTGGCGATCTGCTACATCAGCACCCTGCTGCTGCGGCTGGCGGAGCGGGGGGTGGTGGAACTCGATGGCCCCCTGGCCCGCTGGCTGCCCGGCTTCCCCCACGCCGAGCGGGTGACCCTGCGCCAGCTGGCCCAGATGACCTCGGGCTACCGCGACTACGTTCGCAATCCCGCCTTCATCGCGGCCTTCTACCGCGATCCCTTCCGCCACTGGAGCACCGAGGAGCTGCTCGCCTTCGCGGAGCCGGAGCGGTTGCTGTATGCGCCGGGCAGCAACTGGAACTACGCCCACACGAATGTGCTGCTGCTGGGACAGGCCCTGGAGAAGGCCACCGGCCAGCCCCTGCGGCAGCTCCTGCAGCGGGAGGTGCTCGATCCGCTGGGGCTGCGCCACACCGGCGATCCCGGCACGCCGGCGATCCCGCCGCCGGTGCTGCACGCCTACAGCGCCGAGCGCAGGCCGGCGCTGGGGATCGCCCCGGCCACGCCGTTCCTGGAGGAGAGCAGCTTCTGGAATCCCTCCTGGACCCTGGCCACCGGCGCCATCCAGAGCACCACCCTGGCGGATCTGCACGCCACGGCGATCGGCATCGGCTCCGGCGCCCTGCTCTCGCCGGCCTCCCACCGCGCCATGGTCACCACCGACCTGCGGGGCCGCACCACGGCCCTGCCCGGCTGCGACACCTGTTTCCCCCAGGGGGAGGGCTATAGCTACGGCCTCGGGATCGTGACCACCGGCACCTGGCTCACCCAGAACCCGCTGTTCGGGGGCTATGCGGCGGTCTTCGGCTACCACCCCGGCAAGCGCATCGCCATCGCCGTGGCGGTGACCTACCGGGCCGAGGCCTTCGATGCCGACGGCAACTACACCAACGAGGCCGATCGGCTGTTCCGCAGGATCGGCGCGCTGCTCGCCCCGGACGACGCCCCACCCATGCCGCCGGGGGCCAGGGGCGCCAAGGGGCGTGCCAGCGCCGCCGGGGCGATGCCCTCCCGCAGGGCCAGCACCAGCCCCGCCGCCTCGGCGTAGCTGGTCGCCGGCAGCACCGTCAGGCCCAGGGCCTCCCCATCCACCTGCAGCACGCAGGGATTGCGCACGGCGATCAGGGGCACGCCCCGCTCCGCGCAGGCCAGCACGGCCTCGCCCCCCAGGGCAGCGGCGGGGGCCACCACGGCGCCGATGTCCTCGGGCAGCAGCAGCCCCGCGCTGGCGGGCGTGCCCCCCGGCGGCAGCGCCACCAGTTCGGGGGCCCGGCTCAGGCCCACCAGCACGCAGGGCAGGAAGGTGAAGCCCAGCTCCTCGCCGGCGGCGCGGGGATCCAGGCCCGGGTCGAGCGGCAGGGGGCGCAGGGCGGGCGCGTGGGCGCAGGGCAGCCCGAGGTGGGCGCTGAGCAGGTGGCTGATCACGGCTTCCGCGCCCGCCAGGGCATCCACGCCGGAGCCACTGCGGTAGGCCGCCAGGGCCTCGCTCTCGGGGTCGTCCGGGAAGCGGGCCACCACGGCGATGGCGGTGGCACCGGCCCGCTGCAGCTTCTCCCCGCCCCGGAGCAAGGCATCGGGGCGGCCCAGGGAGCCCCAGCTGGCGCCGCTGGCCCCCTGCTGCAAGGTCACCTCCAGGGGCGTGTCGGTGGTGTGCACGGCCACGATCTCCAGCCCCAGGGTGGCGCGGCAGGCCTCGGCCACCTGGAGGTGACGCAACCGGAGCTCCTCCTCGAGGCCGGCATCCAGCAACAGACCAAGGCGCTGGCGCCGCACTGGCCGCAGCGCCAGGGCGCCCCGGGCGAAGCGATCGAGAGCAGAGCCCTCCACGTAGTGCACCCGCGGATCGCTCCAGTAGAGCGAGGCCCCGTTCATCACGTTCGGATGGGTCACCAGGGCGCCGCTGGCGGCCGCCAGCAGCCGGGCCGCCGGCAGGGCATCACCGGCATAGCCGCCCTGGTCGCAGCCGATGCCGGTGGGCACCACCAGCAGGGTGAGCAGGGAAGGCGCCGTCATCGGGGATCGGGCGGGCTGATCACCACCGCCTCGAGGGTGAGGGTCTGGGTGGCCGGATCCACCGCCGTGACCGCCCAGCGCAACGGGCATCCGTGGGCCGCCAGGGCGCGATCGATCTGCGGCAGCAGCGGGCCCGGCTCCCGCCGGAGCTGCAGCTGCAGCGGGGCCAGCGTGAACACCTCCGGAAAGGGCTCGGCCGCTGCGGGCTCGCTCACTTCTGGTAGCGGCCGAACTGGGCCTCGTAGAGGGCATCCTCCATGCCGGCGCGCAGGGTGAGGTCGGCGAGGGGATAGGCCACGCAGAGCAGGGCGTAGCCCTTCTCCTGCAGCTCCGCCTTCACCCCCATGGCATCGGGCTGGTGCACCGATCCCTGGCTCACCAGGGCGGCGCAGGTGGTGCACACCCCGGAGCAGCAGGAACTGGGCAGGGGCACGCCCGCAAGCTCGGCGGCCGCCAGCACGGTCTGATCGGCACGGCAGGGGAACGTGTGGGCCACGCCCTCGAACTCGGCGGTGATCGTGAAGGTCTGGGGCTCGGTCACGGAACTCGCCGGCTGGCTGCGGGAGGCCCCATCTTCCCAGTTCAGGGTTCCGCCGCTGAAGGGAGCTCCGCCGCGGCCATCTCCTGCCACGCGGCGGGGTGGGGGGCCAGGTACTCCGCCGCCGCGTCGGCGCTCCCCCGGGGTGCCGTGAGCACGAAATCGAGGCTGAGGGGGCAGCGCAGATCCTCGGGGTCTTCGTTAGGCAGCACCGCGTGGTCGAGGGCGGAGGGGAACAGCAGCAGCAGCCCGGCCCGGGGGGCCACATCGAAGCAGGGGCGGGTCCAGGGGGAAACGCCGAGGGGGCCGCCGTGGCCCACCGCCATGCCGGGCACCAGTTCGTTCACCTGGCGCTGGGGCCAGAAGCGCAGGCAGCCACTGCGCCCGGAGCCATCGCCGCTGAGGTAGTACACGGCGCTGAGGTGGGCGTTGGGGTGGTGGTGCCGGCCCACCACCTGCCCCGGCTCACTCAGCACCGGCCAGCAGCGCTGCAGGTGGAGGGCCACCCGATCGGGGGCGAAACCGAGCTGGTCGAGGTAGAGGCGCGCCTGGGCGGCGATCTCCCCCACCAGCGGCGCAAAGGTGGGGTGGCGGTGCAGCTGCCACACGCCGTTGAGATCCCCGGTCCAGGAGCAGTCGGGATCGGGGTTGCTGCAGCGGCCGCCGCGCAGCTCCAGCAGGGCCTGCAGCTGCAGGGCCAGATCGAGCGGATCGGGGCGCAGCTGCACCTGCCCCAGGGCCACCGGGAAGAGGGGCTGCAGGGTCAGGGGAGCGCCGACCGCGGGGAGGGCGGCGGCGGAGAAATCCGGAGACGGGCACACAGCCGGCAGACCAAAAGGAACCCCCGAGCCAGCGGCACCTCCCTGGGGAAGGAAACCGCCGGCCCGGGGGCAGGGTGAACCGATCGCAGGGGATCAGGCCATGGCGGCCGCGCCACCCACCACTTCCAGGATTTCCTGGGTGATGGCCGCCTGGCGGGCCTTGTTGTAGTCGAGGGTGAGGCTCTTGGCGAGGGCCTTGGCGTTGTCGCTGGCGTTGTTCATGGCCGTCATCCGGCTGGCCAGCTCCGAAGCCGCCGCCTCCTGGAGCGAGCGCAGCAACTGGTTCTCGAGATAGAGGGGAAGCAGGGCATTGAGCAGCTGCTCCGGGCTCTGGTCGAACACGATGTCCGAGGGGATCGGGGGCTGCTCGTTCGAGCTGGAGCCCACCTCCACCGTCAGCCGACCTTCGCGGGTGGTAAGGCGGAAGATCTCATCCTCAGGGGTGGCGATCCCCTGGGGATCGAGGGGCAGCAGGGTCTGCACCACGGGCTTGGAGCTCACCAGGTTGATGAACTTGGTGAAGATGATCTCCACCCGGTCGGTGCTGCCGGAGAGGAACTCGGCCAGCACCTCCGAGGCGATCCCGCCGGCTTCTCGGGCATTGGGTACCTGCTCGAGGCCGGTGAAAGTGGCGCGGATCGGATAGCTGCGGTTCTGGAAGTAGGTGATCGCCTTGCGGCCGATCAACACCAGATCCAGGCTGTAGCCCTGCCCCTTCAGCTCGGCGAAGCGCTGCTCGGTGCGCTTGATCACATTGGCGTTGTAGCCACCGCAGAGGCCGCGGTCGCCGGTCACGGCCAGCAGGGTGATGGTGCGGGGTTCGCGGGATTCGAGCAGAGGCGAATCCGCATCCTCGAAACGCATGCGCGACTGGAGGTTCTCCAGCACGCGAGCCAGACGATCGGCGAAGGGCCGGCTGCGCAGCACCTGTTCCTGGGCACGGCGCACCTTGGCGGCCGCCACGAGGCGCATGGCCTCGGTGATCTTGCGCGTGTTTTTGACCGAACTGATGCGGTCGCGGATTTCCTTGAGATTCGCCATGGGTTCGCCCTCCTCAGACGGTGGCGAGCATGGACGACTTCACCTCGTTGATGGCGTCCTTGAGCATGGCCTCAGCTTCGTCGCTGAGCTGCTTCTCGGTCTGCACCTTGGAGATGAACTCGGCCTTGTTGGTCTTGAGGTACTCGCGCAGCTCGCGGCAGAACTGCACCACCGATTCCACCGGCACGTCGTCGATCAGACCCTTCACACCGGCATACACCACGGCAACCTGCTCGGCCAGGATCAGGGGGCTGAACTGGGGCTGCTTGAGGATCTCGCGCAGGCGCTTGCCGCGGGCCAGCTGCTTCTGGGTGGCGGCATCCAGGTCGGAGGCGAACTGGGAGAAGGCTGCCAGTTCATCGAACTGGGCCAGCTCCAGCTTGAGGGTTCCGGCGATCTTCTTGATGGCCTTCGTCTGGGCGGCACCGCCCACCCGGCTCACCGAGATGCCCACGTTGATGGCGGGGCGCAGACCGGAGTTGAACAGGTCGGAGCTCAGGAACACCTGACCATCGGTGATCGA
>JBJTWS010000179.1:0-2737 GCA_046081905.1 Synechococcus sp.
TCCCTCAACCTGGAAGGCAACGAGATCGTTGACCTCAATTCCTTTTCCGGACTGACAAAATTGAGGAGTCTTGACCTAAAGAATAACAAGGTTCAAGACCTCGCACCTTTGAAGCCATTATTGGAAGCTGGATCGCAAGGCGGCCAAGGCCGAGGCCACACCGCTGATCACCGGCCTGGCCGATGCGGTGAAGATTCCAGAGCTCGACCCCGCCTCGATGAGCGAACGGGAACGGCGCCAGCTGGCCTCCGACCAGAAGCACTGGCAGCGGCGCCTGGACACGATCGACACCGAGCTGGCCAGCGAGCCCAGGCGGATTGAGGCCAGCTACCGGGTGGTGACCCACCGGCTGGAACCGGCGGGGCTGGTGTACCTCTGGCCGATCAGCGGATAGCCATGGCTCTTCGATTCCACCTACTGCAGTTCATTCGTCGGCTGGCCAGCAAGATTGCCGGCCTGGCAGAGCGCTGGGCATCGCGCCTGGAGCCAAGCCGTTCCCTGGCACCGCAGCCAGAGCGATCAGACATCAGTTCTGGAGAAGCTGAGGCATCGGACCCCTCTGGAGTTGATGAGCAACCCTATGAGCTGATTCCCCTCCTCAACGATGCCGGCGAGGTACAAGCTGGGGCGTTTGCCTATGGGCTGGAGGAATCAAGGCAGATGATCCAGTTTCTCCGGACTGAAAGCGTCTATGGGTCGGGAACTGCAGGCAGCCAATCTGTCAGCGGTGTGGTTGGCGACTTCGCTGCCAAACTGACACCCTCGCTGGCTGCAGCTGTTCAGACCGGCCAGCTGATGCGGATCGTGGGGCCAGCCTCCGTCGTCGATGGTCTGGCCAAGGGAAGCATGACTCTGATGCAAAGCGGAGGCAACAGTCTCGGCGGTGTCCTTGCCCAGGGCTCATCAAAGATTGTCGGGCAGGCTCGCTTTTCTCCAGTGGCTGGTGTTCTCGCTCCACTGGTGGTCTATCAGGCCGTTCATGCCATCGTTGGCACGCAGCAGCTCAATGAGATCAACCGTAGGCTCGCCAACATCGAGCGGACCTTGTCGAGGATCGTTCAACGGCAGAACGCCAAGGACATTGGAGAGGTGATCGCTGCGGCCTCCACCCTTCAGGATATCCTCGCTGAGCATGCCCACAGTGGTCATTTCAATGCTCAGATGCAAGACCGCATTTCCCACTGCGAGCGGGATTTGCGTGCACACCTTGAGCGCCTCAAGATTCTCAAGGCGAACTTCCACGACAAGATCAGCCAGGCAAGACAACGAGCCCAGAAGCGAGACAAAGCTCTTGAGTTGGCAGGATTGATCAAGGAGGAAGGCGAACAGTTCGGACAGGACACACGGCTGCTCGTCGCTCTTTGCGCTGCTGTCATTCAGCTGGAGCAGGGCCTGATGCTGATCGCGCTGGAGCATCACCCAGAAAGCCTTGCTTACCGGCAGAAGCAGATGGTGGCTCAGGTCAACCAGTGCCGTGAAACCCTCGCGGACATGCTGGATCTCTCTGAGATCAAGGGTGAGATCAAGCTCTGCCTCGACGACATGAACTGGTGGCAGCGCAATCTGTTTGACCGTGGCGCTGCTGACCTGTTGAAGCAAGCCTCCGAGCTTCCACCCGACGCGACCCCGGTCACATCGTTGCCGGAGCCCCAAGGAGGGGGAATGTTGATTTGGAAGGATCCTGAGCGAGGAATCCAGGTAAGGGCTCTTCCTCCGGAAACTGAACCACCCGTGTCCGAGGCAGAGTCCGCGGCGGTAGGTCGCAGCGGTGACGCAGGCTCAGCTGCCTCTCCAGCGATGACACCAACGCAGACGGCCCATGCACCTTCGACCAGCCTGCAGGTGGGTTCCACGTATTACCTGCTGGTGCCCGATCTTGGCTTTGAGGTCCCGATCCGCGTGATGGCGATGATCGCAAACGGGCGCTGGCTGGGCCGACGCGCAGACACGGAGGACGAGATCTACGTCGATGTCGCGGTGAACCGC
This sequence comes from Synechococcus sp., assembly GCA_046081905.1. GTDB lineage: Bacteria > Cyanobacteriota > Cyanobacteriia > PCC-6307 > Cyanobiaceae > CBW1002. Next base: position 1,987 of record JBJTWS010000179.1, read on the forward strand.
CGATAACCATGCCCCGCCGCCCCCCAAAAACCGACCCCGAGCTGCAGGCCCACAAGGAATGGCTGGGCTACCTGCAGCCGCGCGGCCTGGTGGTGGCACCGGCGGCGATGTGGGAAGCGGGCTGGGTGCTGGAGCAGAGCGGCAAGGAACTGCTGGAGCGGCAGGAGCAGTTCCGCGAGGCCCTGCAGCCCCTGGGCCATGAGGAAGACGACGAGGACGACCAGCCCCGCGGCTTCCGCCGGTTGGACACGTTGCTGGTGGAGCAGCTCAGCTGGGACGCCGAGGCCCTGCAGCGCGATCACGCCACCCTGCAGAGCTGGACCCGTGAGCTGCCGGAGCTGGGCGAAACCCTGGCCCCTACCGCCGTGGTGCGGGGCTTCGGTGGCGATGACAGACCCCAGCTGCTGATCCAGGAGCTGCCCACCCCGGACGATGGGGAGCCTTTGGAGATGGACCGCCGCCAGGCCAGCGGGGACCAGGGCTGGCGGGCCTCCCCCCAGGAGCGCCTCGAGCGGCTGCTGCGCGAGACCGAGGTGCAGCTGGGTCTGCTGTTCAACGGATCCCAGCTGCGGCTGGTGGTGGCGCCCAAGGGCGAGAGCTCGGGCCATCTCACCTTCACCCTGGCCGAGCTGGCCCAGGTGAGCGGCCGGGCGATGTTCGCCGGGTTGCGGCTGCTGCTGGGGCGCGAGGCGGTGTTGGATGCCAGCCCCGGGCTGCGGCTGGTGGATGTGATCGAGGCGAGTCGCAACTA
>JBJTWS010000180.1:0-14102 GCA_046081905.1 Synechococcus sp.
TCCAGCGCCGTACCACTGGCGCTGTCCAGGGTGAAGCTCACACTCTGGCCAGCGCCCAGACCGACGGACGTCCCGAGGGAAACGGTGTAGGCCGTGCTCAGATCACCTTCCAGCAAACTGGTAGGACCACTCAACCGCACCACAGGGACGTCGTCGTCTGTGATGGTGGTGGTGACAGAGGCGGGATCAATGAATCCCGACAAGACGATGGAGAAATTCTCGCTGCCCTCAACAATGGCATCGGGGAGGGTGGAGACAGAGAGTGTCGCCACGTCTTCACCCGAGGAGAAGTCGTCGTTGGCAGTAACAACGGCAGAGATCAGGCCGGAGACTGAATCCACGCTCACAATCTGCAAGGTGGCTCCGCTAACCGCAGAAAGAGAAGATGCAGCCAATGCGGCGAGATCAGTCCCCTGCAGCGCTGAGCCGGGCGAAAGCCGAAGAGTGAAGGCGATGCTTTGCCCAAAAAGCAGGCCATTGCCATCCAAGGAGATGGAATAAGAAGCGTCAGCTGCCTCTGCAACGGTGGCATCGCCCGCGAGGACAAGAGCCTCATGCACATCCAGGAGGATGTCGTTGAACTGGATAAACTCAAAGCCCTGAACCCTGTTCTGGCGAGCGTTGCTGCTCAGGTTCTCTCCAGCAGTCCAGACAGAAAAGTCTGCGGCAGCATCTGAGGCGGTGATGTCGAGGCCGCCATCATTATTATCATCTACAAGAACAAACGACCAATCCGCGTAGGTTCCGTAGAAAAAGATGGTGTCAACGCCAGACCCCCCGTAGAATTGGCTCTGGAAGGGGAGAAAGGCATAGACATAGTCGTCGTCTGCCCCTGCGTCCACAATCGACTGATAATAATCGGAAGTGTCGTATTGAGGGGCGCTTGTGGGGGACGAACGAACGTAGCTGACATTGTCATTAGACTGGACATTGATGATGTCCTCCCCAGCGCCCGTCTTAATCGTGGCAAAATAGGTGCCATGACCAAACTGAACATAGGGATAGTCCCTCGTTGGCTCAACGAGGATAGTGATATTGTCATTGCCGTCGCCCGTGTCGAGGGTCGCAAAAGCAATGGCATCATTGAGTTCTACCGAATTGTTACCAATCCCCGTACTGACGGTGATCGACGAGAGCTCAGTTCCAGCGATGCCTGCAAAAATGGAGAGGTCTCCATTGAGGGCCAGCCACTCGGCTGGGCTCGTGCTCACCTGGATGATGTTGAGGATTGCCGTAACAATCCGGTCATTAATGACGACTTCAGAAGCAGAAGAAAGAGTAACCTCATATAAATCACTGGTGCCTTCAATAGACCCTTTGAATGTCTGGATCTGGAAGGACAGCAGTTGTGAGCCTACAGAAAGAGGTGAACCGCTTGTATTGGTCGCAGTGAGGGTGATCGCGCCTTTCGGACCCGTGGATAAGGCACTCAAGGTGATGCCAGAACCGGCAACAAGATTCCCAGCGAGCAATGCAGCAAAGTCAATTCCTTCCGTAGCATCTGCCACCAGCGCTAATAAATCTACATCTCCCAGTGTGTCCAGTGTAAACGTCACGCTGTCTCCAGCCGCCAGCGTGGTGACCGAATCGAGGGCAACCTGATAGGTACCGCTCAGCGACCCTGCAATAACAGAATCCGGACCAAAAAGGGTGATGGCCATGTCTGGATGCAATCAACGGCGGATATGGAGCGGCATCTTCACAAGCCCCGCAAGACTTGCCAAGATCAGGAACCAACCCCTGGGTCGGTGGATTCTAGGCCAGCCCATTCGGGTGGCCAGTCAAAGCGCCACGATTGCTCACCGTCGCTCCGCCGCTTCTCCTTCTGACCCCTTCCCCTACCCCGAGCAAGGAAACCCTTGCAAGATTCAGCGATCAGGATAGGGATGTCATGGCTAAAAAAGGGCTGCTCTGGATGGGTTGCCTCCTGAGCGTCGGATTCCAGGCTGCCGCGATACTCCCAGCACGGGCCAGTTCCGATGCCGATCTGATCCGGCTGCTGGATCGTCGGTCGTGCCCCTCCTGCAAACTCCAGGATGCCGATCTGGTGCATGCGGACCTGCGGGATGCGGCGCTCAGCAAGGCCCAGCTGCAGCGCGCCAACCTCAGCCGCGCCCAGCTCGATGGCGCCGATCTGCGCGGCGCAAACCTGAACTTCGCCTCACTGCAGGGCGCCTCACTCCGAGGGGCGGATCTGCGTGGTGCCCAACTGGATGGCACGGATTTCCGTCAGGCTGACCTCAGCGGGGCCCAGCTTGATCCCGATGGACTGGCCAGCAGTCACTGGAAAGGAGCCACTGGGGTGACGGCTGAAGCCAGCAGCTACGCAGCCATGCACAACGCTGGCGTGGAGGCCGCCCTGCAGGGCCGCTTCCCTGAAGCGGAGGAGGCTTTCAACAAGGCCCTGATGAAGCAGCCGGATGCCGCTATCACCTGGCTCGCTCGCGGCATCACACGAGCCGAGCAGGCCAAGCGGGATCTGGCGGCCATGGACTTCAATTATGCAGCTACCCTTTATGAACAGCAGGGCCAACCAGAGGCCGCAGCCCAGTTACGCAAAGGGGCCGATACTATTGCGAAGGATCCCAGCGAGCGAAAAGGGAATGGATTCGGCTCGGCTCTGCTGGGTGGCGCGATTAACTTGTTTCAGCAGTTAGCCCCACTGGCCGTGAAGTACTTTGCGCCGATGGCTTTCTGATTAACCGCCAGATCCATAGAGAAGACGGCGTGCATCCTGCGTGCCCGGAGTATATCCATAACCGTAAGTCCCACCCTGCTCATCATCGATGATGCGCGGAGTGACAAGGATGACAAGTTCATTGCGCCTTTTATTCCCAGACGAACTCCGGAAGAATTGGCCAATCAGTGGCAGGTCCCCCAGGATAGGCCACTTCGACACGATTTGCTGATCTTCGTCCGAGATCACACCGGTAAGGATCAATGTCTGCCCGTCTCTCACACGCAGACTGCCTGTGTCGAGGCGGCGCAGGGCAAGAATGGATAGATCAGAGGAGCAGTTCGAGGGGCCGGGTATTGACTCCACGATCGCAGAAATCGTGGGGGAGAGGGAAAAGGTGACAAAGCCGTTATCGTCGATCTTCGAGACGCGCGCCCCAAAGGTGAGGCCAGCCGTGGCGAACTCAGGATCGCAGATCACACTGCTGGAGTTTTCTACGGTGGTTACGCTGATTGAAGTAATCACCTGAGTACCAACGGTCACAAAAGCCTCATTGGCGCGCGCACGGCCGATCGTCTGCTGGCCAAGCAGATTGAATCCAGCCGTACCAGAATCACTGGTGGACTGGCCACTTGAGCTGGCATCAAAGCCTCCAGCGATTGCTTCTGGATTCTCGCTCAAGATCAGGGTCGGAGAGGCAAGCACCTTGGTGTTATTGGAAACAACCTGAGCGCGAAGAAAATCAAAGAACTGATTATCAGGATAGTTCAGGCCTGGATTGCGCCGCCTAAAGCCCTGGTAGTTCGTGCCCTTGTCTTTTGACTCGGAAGTCGTGACTTCACTGTTAGTTGCGGTATTAATTATGTTTGCGACTGTTCGATTGTCATCGGTGTTCACATTGAATGTAATCGATTGTCCGTCCTGACTGACGGAAACAACCTCGCTGCCCGTCTGGTTAATGGCGTCAGTGATGTCTTGGATATTGCTTCCGTCGGATTGAAAAGTGAATCCAGTGGTCTTGCTCAGGTCGACTCTAGCGTTTGCTCCTGCAAAATCTCCCGAAGGAGGGCCATCGGGCCCGCCGCCATCGGCAGAAGCCGGCAGATTACGCCCAAAGGCCGCCAGCAGCTGCCCGCCATCATTCACGATGAAGTTGCTGCCAAAGCGGAAGGCAAAGCTGTTATCGATATCGGTATCGTTATTCAGCGTCACATCAAGGATCTTCACCGAGAGCGCCACCTGCCGCTGACGCAGATCCAGTTGCTTGAGATACTGCTCCGCGATCGCCACCAGGGCCGGCTCTCCCACCAGGGTGATCGTGCTCAGGCGGGGATCGGTGGTGGCCTGCAAGCCCACCAGCGGACCTGTGGTGGCCCCGAAGGCCTGCACCTGCTGCTCGGTGGAGGTGGTGGTCTGGTTCGTGGTGCTGGCACCGGCCACCTGGCCGGTCTGGTTCACCCCCTGCGACACCGCCGTGGTGATCGCGGTCACCTTGGTGACCGTGGCGCCGAGGTTGGCCAGGTAGTCGGCGGCGGAGTTGGCCGAAACCTGGTTGAGACGGTAGATCTTCGAGAGCTGGGCGCCGATCGTCTTGCTCAGCACGGTGGGGCCGGCCACGATCGTGTTGCCCTCGCGCCGGGCCTGCAGGCCGCTGGTGAGCAGCACGAAGTTGAAGGCCCGCTCGAAGGGCTCATTGCGGAACGACACGGTGACCGGATTCACCGTGGGCCGGTTGCCACCACTCGCCTGGGTGGGATCCACATCGGAATAGGCAAACCCATAGCCGCCGATCTGGGCCAGCACCATCAGCACATCGCGGGCCTGGGCGCCGCGGGTGGTGAGCGTCACCGGTGGGCCGCCGAGGTTCACGTAGCCCCGGTTGCGGATCGTCATCGTGCCCACCGCCATGTCGCCCAGCGGCGGGGCCACCGCCCGGGGCCGCAGGGGCGGCACGTAGGCCGGCGTGGGCACCGGTGTGGGACGGCTCAGATTCGGGCTCACCGTCTGGCTCACCGGCAGCTGCGGCGCCGGGAAGCGCACGATCATGTCGGCGCCGTCGCTGCTGATGATCGGCGGCGAGAGGGTCTGGCCCGGCAGCGGCGTGACCCGCAGGTTGAACTCCCGCCCGGTGCCATCGAAGCTGATCCGCTCCATGCCCGCATCGGGCATCGCCAGGGTCTGGGGGCCCGCCCGCAGGCCGCGGTTGCGGTCGGTGCGGAGCGCACCGCTCCAGACGGGCCCATCGAGGCGCTGGTCCATCGCCGTGCCCGGACCCGCTCCCTGCACCACCAGCTCGATCGCATCGGGCAAGCGCCGCACCTTGAGCTGCAGCCCGTCTGCGGTGATCGGTGCCTGTGCCAGGGCCGGCCGAACCTGAAGCAGGGGATCCACCCCGAGGGAAGCGGCCAGCAGCCAGGCTCCACCCACCGTTCCCAGGCGCCGCAACGACAAGAGACTGACCGAAACTGGCGCGATGGTATCCACGTCCACCCCCGCCGGCCAGCGGCGGGGGCCTGTTCAGGGCTTGGCTGCGGGGGCTGGCGCCTGGCCCGCTGGCGCGGCAGGGGCCGCAGGGGCTCCGGGCGCAGGCGCCGCTGGGGCCGGGGCCCCTGGGGGGGCCGGAGCCGATGAATAGAGCGTCACGGCCAGCTTCATCACCGTGGGGGGCGTCTGCAGGGCCGCCAGCAGCTGCTCCGCCGGGGTGTTGCCCGCCGGCTTGCCCTTGTCGTCGCTGGGGGTGAGGTTCAGATCGCTCTGCACCACCAGCAGGCTGAGGGCCTCCAGGCTGCGCAGGAAGGCCAGCAGATCGGGATAGCGGCCCTTGGCCGTGAGCAGCAGCTGGGTGGCCTGCAACCCGGAGGCCTCCAGGGAGGGCTTCGGCGGTGCCGGCGCTGCCTTGCCATCCTTCGGCGGGGGCAGCCCCCCCTTGCCCTTCTCCTCCGGCACCGAGGAAAGGGGCTCCAGCACATCGAGCTGCACCTTGTGGCGCGCCGCCTCCCGGTCCACCTGGGCCATGAAGGTGTGGATCTGGCCACTGCCGGCGATCACGGCCAGTACCTGCTGCTGCTGCCGCTTGGCCTTGGCTTCGTTGTCGTCCATCTGGGCCAGCTGGCCCTGGAGCAGGGGAATGCGCTGCTCCAGCCCCGCCAGGGCATCCACCCGCTCCTGCTCACTGCGCAACCGCAGCCACTGGGGCAGCACCAGGAAGAGGAACAGCAGCACCGCCACCGTGCCCCCCACCGCGATCGGCAGCCCCATCAGCAGGCGTTCGCGCAGCTGGGGCGGAAATGGCTTGGCGCCCTCCTGGAGATTGGTCATGGCAGCAGGCCCTCCTTCTGGAGCAGTTGGTAACGGCGGGCCATCCCCTCAGCCCCGAGCTGTTTGAGCAGGGCCATCTCCCGGGCCGGCGGCACCTCGGCGAAGGGGGCCGAGAGCTCGAAGCTCACGGCCGATGGCAGGGCTGTGTTCTTCGCGTCTTCCCGGAAGGCCCGGCCGAGGGCCACGCCCGCCGGCTGGAACAAAGGCGAGCGCTTCAGATCCAGCTGCAGGGCATTGATGCGGGCGAAGGCCTGGGGATCCCGCGCCAACCCCTTGAGCTTGAGGGTGGTGCCCTCCACCAGCACCTGAGTGAGCTGCACCCCCTCCGGCGTACGCAGCTGCAGATCCCGCAGCACCGTGGAGCCGGAGCGCACCCCCACCAGGCCCTTCACCAGCTCCTTGTTCACGTTGCTGATCTTGTCCACCTCAACCCGCCGGGCATTCACCTGCCCCTCCAGCACCTTCACCTGGGCTTCGATCGCCGGGAGCCGGTCGAGCTCGGCGCGCACCGCCTGGGAGCGCCAGAAGAGAAGCCCGGCGATGGCGATCACCAGCACCACTAGGCCGCCGCCCACCAGGGCGCCCCGGATCAGCAGCTGCTCGGTGCTGGTGAGCCGCTCAGGCAGCTCCGGGATGCCGAGCGCCTGACGGCGCTCCCGCAGCAGATCCGGCGGACGGGAACTCTGGGCCGTCATTCCATCACCCCCGTGGCCGCCAGGCCCTTGAGTGCCAGGGAACCGTAGACGCCGGGATCCAGAGGCTCCGCCTGCACCCCGATGGCCTGCTCCAGCTGCTCCACCCCCGGCAGCTCACCGCTGAGCAGCAGCCGCAGGGAGCGCACCGCCGGATCCCGCTGGCGGTACCAGGCGAGGCAGCGCTGCAGGGGCTCCAGCAGCGCCGGCACCCGCGGTTCGAATTCGCTTTCATGCACGGGCTCCCCCTCCCGCACGAGCAGCAGGGTGCAGAGGTGGGGTTGGGCCTGGAGCACCACCAGCAGTTCGTCGCTCTCGCTCTCCTGCACCCGGGGCGCCAGCGCCGCCAGCAGGCAGGCCTGCTGCGGCTCCAGCCGATCCAGCGCCACCCCCGCCACCGCGAACACCTCCACCCAGCCATCCACCACCGCCTTGGGGGCCATCAGCAGCAGGCCGCGGCCGGGCTGGTGGGGCAACGGCTGCAGGTCGAGGTAGCAGTCGTCGATCGAGAGGCGCACGCCCAAGTCCGGCTTGGTCTCCCGCAGCACATCCAGCGGATCCTCCGGCCATTCCCCGCCCGGCCACTCCAGAACCCGCCAGCTGCTGGCCAGGCGGGGCAGCACCGCCAGCACATGGGCATCAATCCAGCGCTGCTCCAGCAGCAGATCACCGATGAAGTCGCCCAGGGCGGCGGTCTGGAGGGGGCGGCCCTTGCGGCAGATGGCCGCCGGAATCGGTGCCTCGATCGAGAGCGGCAGCGGCTGGCCGCGGCGGATTCCCTGTCCCAGGATCAGCGTGTCGCTGATCTCCAGCAGTACCTGCTGCGGGAACAGACGCGCCTGCATCGGGCGCCAGCGCTCCTGTAGTCCCGCCAGTACCAAGGGTCGAGCCGCTGTGAATGGCGGAACGGTACCGAATCTTCACCGCCAGGGCAGCCCCGAGCCCACCGCTTCCGTGAGAGTCCTCAGGCCGTGGGCCTCCAGCTGGCGCAGCAGGCCCCGCAGGATCAGCGGCACCAGCTGCGGCCCCTCGTAGATCCAGCCGGTGTAGAGCTGCACCAGGGAGGCGCCGGCGCTGATCCGCTCCCAGGCCGCCTCGGGCGAATCAATGCCGCCCACCCCCACCAGGGGCAGGGCCGGGCCCGCGGCAGCCCGCAGCCGCCGCACCACCTCCAGGGCCCGGTGCCGCAGCGGCCGTCCGCTCAGGCCGCCCACCTCCTCCGCCAGGGAAAGGCCACTGCCGGGCAGCCGCCGCCCCGCCAGGCCGAGCCGATCGATGCTGGTGTTCACGGCGATCACCCCCGCCAGGCCCTCCTCGTAGGCGAGGCGAGCGATGGCGTCGATGGCGTCGTCCTCCAGGTCCGGGGCGATCTTCACCAGCAGCGGCGGGCAGGCGGGCAGGCGCCGCAGCCGCTCCACCAGGCGCCGCAGCAGCACCTCGTCCTGCAGCTCCCGCAGGCCGGGGGTGTTGGGCGAACTCACGTTGATCACCGCATAGTCCGCCTGGGGGGCGAGCAGCTCCAGGGAGGAGGCGTAGTCGTCGGGAGCGAGCTCCAGCGGCGTGACCTTCGACTTGCCGAGGTTGATGCCGAGCACCGCGGGCCGCTGGCCGGGGGGCTCCAGCTGCTGCCGCTCCAGGGTGCGGCGCAGGGCCTGGGCGCCATCGTTGTTGAAGCCCATGCGGTTCAGGGCCGCCCGCTCCGCTGCCAGGCGGAACAGCCGCGGCCGGGGATTGCCGCTCTGGCCATGCCAGGTCACGGTGCCGAGCTCCGCGAAGCCGAAGCCGAAGCGATCCCAGATCGCCGCCGCCACACCGTTCTTGTCGAAGCCGGCGGCCAACCCCACGGGGTTGGGGAAGCGGCAGCCGAAGAGGCTCTGCTCCAGGCGCGGGTCGCGGCACTGCAGCTCCGCCGCCAGCCCCGCGAGGGCGCCGCTGATCAGCGGCCAGTGGCGCCGCTGGGCCGCCTGGCCCAGAGCCGTGAGCGTGATCCGGCTCAGCTGCTCGGCATCGGCCCCCTCGTCCTGGGCCAGCAGGGGCCCCACGAACCGCCGGTACAGCGCTCCGCTGGAGGTGGTGGAGCCGGCCTCGGTGTGGGTGTCCTCCATCAGCTCGGCTTCGCTTCCCTGGGGTCCGATCCTGCCGCGCCGCGCTCCAGCCGCCAGCGGCCCTCCGCCAGGGGCACCACCCGCCAGTCGCGCCAGAGCCAGGCTTCCTGCCGCTGCTGCAGGGCGGCAAGCGGCATCTCCACCAGCTGGGCCAGTTCCACCAGGCTGAGGCCATAGCCGCCGGCCGCCAGCCGATCCGCCAGCTCGAGCCGGGTGAGCAGCTGCTGCAGGGCGGGGGGCGCCAGATCCTCCTGCGAGGGGAGTTCCGGGGCAGAGCGGGCCGCAGCGGCCGGGGCCGGGACAGGGGCCGGCACCTCCGCCACCACCTGCAGCTGCTGCACCTGCTCCCCCTCCGCCAGGGGCGGCCGGCGGCCGCGGGAGAAGGCCACCGCGATGGCATCGCAGCGCTCGTTGTCGGGATCGCCGCTGTGGCCGCGCACGTGCTGAAGGCGCACGGACGGCAGCCGCGCCCGGTCGAGCGCCTCCCAGAGGTCGCGGTTCAGCACCGCACCCCCCGAGGCGGTGCGCCAGCCCTTGCGCTTCCAGCCCGCCATCCACTTGCTGAAGCCGTCGATCAGGTAGCGGCTGTCGGTGCGGATCGCCAGATCGCTGGCGTGGGGGAGCTCGGAGAGGGCCTCCAGCAGCGCCAGGGCGGCGGTGAGCTCCATGCGGTTGTTGGTGGTGGAGCGCTCGGCGCCGCCCATCTCCCGCACCGAGCCATCGGAGAAGCGCAGCAGGGCGCCCCAGCCCCCCGGCCCCGGATTGCCGCTGCAGGCCCCGTCGCAGGCCGCGGCCAACACACGCACCGGCTCAGTGGCCACTGGGCGAAGCGGCGGGAGTCCGGTAGAACGCACGTTTCATCCTGGCGTACCTCCAGGGTCGCGGAGTCTTCACCATGAAGCGAACCTACCTGGCCCTGGCGGGCCTCGCCCTGGCGGGCGCGGCTGTGCCGGCGGCTCTTCCCCCCCTGGTCCACGCGGCCGGGGTGTTCGGCAGCCAGCCCCTGGAGTCGTCGCGCTTCGCGGTGCTGGGGCGGCCCGTGGGCAGCAACGGCTGGAACCTGCTGGTGCTCGAGCAGATCCGCCCCCAACCGCTCTGCTGGGAGAAGCGGCCCGACGGGCTGGTCGATCCGGCCCTGAACCGCTTCGACTTCACCGGCATCTGCAGCCGCTACCTCGACAGCAACGGCTATTCCCTGCGCGTGGGCGAGCAGGACCTGGTGAACTCCTACCGGCTGCGGCTGCAGCAGGAGGGCAACGAGCTGCAGCTGCAGGCCATGTCCGGCGATGACCCCACCGTGCTGGTGGTGGGCCGCGGCTCGGTGCCCCGCCGCGACCGCGACGGCTTCGTGGCGATCGAACTCGATCCGGGCTGGCAGCTGGAGCGCCGCACCTTCGGCGAGCAGACCCTCAGCCACGTGTACTTCGCCAACGGCAGCCCCCTGGCCCAGCTGATCGCCAAGGCCGCCGGCACGCCCCCCGCCGGGTCCGATGGCTCGGGTTCGGCCCTCTCCCGGGCCACCCGCAACCTGCCGCCCGCCTCGGCGCCCTCCCTGCCGGACGGCGCCGAGGGGAGCCTGCAGGCCTCCCTGGCGCCGGGGCAGGCCGTGGCCCTGCCGGTAATTCCCTTCCGGGAGTGAGGCGACCGGCGCCGCGGGACAGTTGCCCTACCGCCACCGTCCCCCTGGTTGCCTCCGAAACCCATCGGTACATTTGCAGTGTGTGAGGAGTGCGGAACGACCTTCCAGGGTCGAAACGAGGACAGACTCCCGGAAACGTTCCAACTCCCGGCCCTGCCTTCGGCGGGGCTCTTTTTTGGCCAGGTGCTGCCGCCGTTCTGCGTCGCCCCCACACTGGGGCCGACGTGCCGCGGGCGCCGGAGCGCTCTCCGCCATGGTCCCGCTGCGGCTGGGAGTGATCGGCGATCCGGGCGGGAGCCGCTACAACAGCAGCCGCTTCTACGCCTACCCCGGCGGTGGATGGCGGCGCAAGAGCCGCGATGGCATCGACGGAGCCAACCGGAACGTGAATTCCTCCGGCCCGGCCCAGAGCGCCGTGGCCGCGCAGCTGCGGGCCCAGGCGTTGGACGGGATCCTCGGCCTCGGCGACCTCGTTTACAACACCGGCACCAGCACCCACTACGACGAAGAGGTGGGGCGCCTCTTCAACGACTTCCTGGCGCCCTACCCCTCCCCCTATTACGCCGATCGCCGCGGCCCCTACCGCCAGGAACGGGGCCGGCGCCTCTGGCCCTTCGACCTCTACGACGCCCCCCACGGCTACCCCGATCCCATCACCGGCGGCCGGGGGGGCAGCCCCGATGGGCGGAACCGGTTCTGGCCCACCCCCGGCAACCACGAGTACTACCTGCGGGCGGGCCGCAGCGAAACCAACATCAGCCTCGACACGCCGGGCAGCACCGTGCCCAACTGGGAGGTGATCGGCCGCAGTAGCACCGCGGTGCCGCAGCCCTACGTGGATTACTTCGCCTGGCTGAAGGATCCGGGGCTGATCCGCAACCGGCAGCAGCTGCGGATCGGCGAGGCCGATGCCAGCGGCAACCGGGGCATCTACTACCGCGTGAGCCTGGGGGAAGGCTCCGGGGGGCGGCCCCTGGTGGATGTGTTCTCCCTCGACACGATGCGGCTCACGATGAACGTGGGCGGCTACTACCCGAACTTCACCAATGGCTTCGGCGAGGCCGTGCTGAGCCGCGCCCCCGACTTCAACCTCGAGTACGACCCCAGCCTCCGGCCCACCGCCGCCAACGGGACCGTGACCGTGGCGGCCAACAGCAGCGATCCCCACAACGGCTGGCGGCAGTTCCGCTGGTTGCGGCGGGAACTGAAGCGCTCCGAGGCGCAGTGGCAGGTGCTGATCGGCCACCAGCCGGTGTACAGCTCCGGGGAATGGGGCGGCAGCCAGCCGGACGACACCCTCAGCTCACCGGTGCTGCAGAAGTTCCTCGCCGCCCTGCCGCCGGGCTCCTTCGACGCCTACCTCAACGGCCACAGCCACTACTACCAACGGGTACTGGAGGGCAACGAGGCCGGCATCGGCGCGGGGATTCCCTTCATCACCCAGGGCAACGGCGGCCGTCTGCTCGACAGCATCAACGAAACCCGCTACTGCGACAGCGTCTACGAGCCGCGCAACTGGACCGGCCGGCTCGAGGCCTACATGGGGGTGGGCAACCCCAGGCTGAAGGGCGTCAGCACGGGCGGCGTCCCCTACGAGCAGACCGGGATGCTCCCCTATCTGCTGCCCTCCGATCCCACCACCGTGGGGGTGTCGGGGGGCTATCTGGTGCCCGATGCCGAGGGGAAGCCGGTGGGCTTCACCCCCGGCGCCTACGGCTTCGGCTTCGGCGGCGGCACCCTCGAAGCCCGCGACCACAGCCTGCACTACCGCTACAGCCAGCCCGAGGTGGAGGATCCCGCCATCGCCGAGAACCTCGATCCCGCCACCCGGCTGCCGGCCCTGCGGGGCTGGGAAGACCTGCGGGCCGGCGACTGGCGGCCGCGCGATCCGATCACCGGCCTGCGGAGCCCCTCCCTGGAGCACACCGCCCAGGTGCGGATCCAGATCGATCCCGCCTCGCGCGGCACGGTGAGCGCCGTGGCGGTGGAGAACCCCGGCGCCGGCTACATGGGATCCCAGCGGGGCGATCACCGGGTGGATCTGGAGATCCGCGGCAACGATGCCGCAGGCGGACCAGCCGGCAACCCGGAGGAGCGGGCCCTCGTGCGGCTGCACTTTGCCGGTGGAGCCCTGCGCGGCGTGCGGCTCCTGGAGGGCGGCAGCGGCTACCGCTACCTCGGCCAGCTCGAGCAGGCCGGCGACACGCCCGGCGCCACGGTGCGCTTCACCGAGCCGCAGAGCGCCGTGGTGCCGCTGAATCTCTCCCTGATCGAGAGCTGGTACGCCCTGCCCAGCACCCCCTATCAAGACAGCTACCTGATCACCGAAACCAGGGCGCGGGTGCAGCGCGGCCGGGGCCCGGCGGGGGAGCCCCTGCTGGAGGTGCGCCTGGTGGGGCACGATCCCCAGAGCCGGCGGGAGCTGCGGCAGCTGAACCGGCCCGGGGCCTGGAGCACCGGCTCCAGCGGCCAGGGGGCGCAGCGCGGCTACCGCCGGGCACAGGCGGGCCGGATCGACGTGCGGGGGCAAGACGGAGGGCTGCTCGGCCAGGGGGAGCTGAGCGGTGGCCTGGGGCGGATCCCGATCCCCGCCGCTCTGGAGGCAGGCACACCGCTGGAGATCCGCTTCAGCGGCGACCCCTTCTCCAGCCATCTGGTGAATTTCCTCCCCTCCGTCACCGCCGTGACCCTCTGAGGGGCGGCAGGGCCGGCCGCCCAAGACAAAGCGCCGGCCCCCCGCAGGGAACCGGCGCCGCAGAAGAAGCGGGAAGCCTGGTTGGGGCTGGCCGGAGCCGGCCCCGCGGGGCTCACTTGACGGTGACCTTGCCGCCGGCCTCTTCGATGGCCTTCTTGAGGGCCTCGGCTTCGTCCTTGGAGATGCCTTCCTTGACGGCCTTGGGGGCAGCCTCCACGAGGGCCTTGGCTTCGCCCAGACCGAGGCCGGTGGCCTCGCGGACGGCCTTGAGCACCTTGATCTTGGCGGCGGCGTCGAAGCTGTCGAGGATCACGTCGAACTCGGTCTTCTCTTCAACGGCCTCAGCGGCAGCCGCAGGGGCGGCGGCCATCACCACGCCGGCGGAAGCGGCGGCGGACACACCGAAGGCCTCTTCGATCTGCTTGACGAGCTCGGAAGCTTCCAGCAGGGAGAGAGTCTTCAGCGACTCGAGAATCTTGTCAGTGGTAGCGGACATGGTTGGGAATCAGCAACAGATCTGTTGTTGGACAGTCGGTCTGGGAAGCTCGGGGGGAGCTCACGGCTCGGTGCCGGGGATAGGCCTCAGGAGGCCGAACCCTCGCCATCGGCGTGCTGCTTGAGCGCCCGGGCAAGACCGGAAGGAACCTCGTTGATGCCCACGGCCACCTTGGTGGCCACGGCGTTGATCGCACCGGCGATCTGGGCCATGAGCACCTCCTTGGAGGGCAGATCCCCGATGGCCTTGATGTCGTTCTGGGAGAGGAGCTTGCCTTCGAACAGGCCGCCCTTCACCTCCGACTTCTTCGTGTCCTTCTGGAAGGACTGCACGGCCTTCACCGCACCACCCACGTCGCCCTTGACGAGCACGAAGGCGTTGGTGCCGGTGAGCAGGGAATCGAGTTCCGTCCAGGCGCTGTTGCCATCAATGGCCCGGCGCATCAAGGTGTTTTTGGTCACCTTGCACACGCCGTTGGCC
>JBJTWS010000181.1:0-4227 GCA_046081905.1 Synechococcus sp.
CTTGAGCGCCTTGGCCACCCAACGCTCGAAGGCACGTTTCTTGGTAACGGCCATCTTGCGCTCCACCTCCAGCAGCTGGCCGGCGGTGAGTTCCGGGTTGAAGGTGCTGATCAGCTCGAGGGTCTTGAGGAACATCTCCACCGCCCCTTCACGGATGCGCCGCTCGGCCGGATCGAGCAGATCCCACTCGAGCTCGGGGTAGAAGCGGGCGCGGTTGGCGAGGATCTGCTCCTCCGGCAGCTGGCCGGGCTGGCGCAGCCAGCGGTCGGTGTTGGCGTCGAAGTGGCGCCAGTAGAGGAAGGGATTGAGGTATACCACCCGGCCGGCCAGCTGGATGCTGTCCTGCTGGAGGCGGCGCTGCAGCTGGGAATCCGGCTCGGCGGAAGCCCCTGCGGCGGTCACACCGGAGCTGGTGGCGGTCAAGACGATCAGGCCGGGGCCCGATGGTAACGAAGCTCCCCGGCGCCCACCACCCCGGCCGCGGGCCGGCCGGGCCTCACTCCCACTCGATCGTGCCGGGGGGCTTGCTGGTGATGTCGAGCACCACCCGGTTCACCCCCTTCACCTCATTCACGATGCGATTGGAGATCTTCTCCAGCAGGTCGTAGGGCAGGCGCGACCAGTCGGCGGTCATGCCGTCTTCCGAGGAGACGCAGCGCAGCACGATCGGGAAGGCATAGGTGCGCTTGTCGCCCATCACCCCCACGCTGCGCACCGGCAGCAGCACGGCGAAGGCCTGCCAGATCTCGTGGTACAAACCGGCCTCGCGGATCTCCTCCCGCACGATCCAGTCGGCGTCGCGGAGGATGTTGAGCTTCTCGGCGGTGACCTCGCCGAGGATGCGGATCGCCAGACCCGGCCCCGGGAAGGGGTGGCGGCGCACGATCTCCTCGGGCAGGCCGAGGCTGCGGCCCACCTTGCGCACCTCGTCCTTGAACAGGCGGCGCAGGGGTTCCACCAGTTTGAACTGCAGATCCTTGGGCAGGCCGCCCACGTTGTGGTGGCTCTTGATCTTCACCGCCACCCGCTCACCGGTCTTGGGGTCGATGCCGGTGCCGGCGCTCTCGATCACATCGGGGTAGAGGGTGCCCTGGGCCAGGTAGTCGAAGGGGCCGAGCCGCTTGCTCTCCTCCTCGAAGACCCGGATGAACTCGGTGCCGATGATCTTGCGTTTCTCCTCCGGATCGGTGATGCCGGCTAGCTTGTTGATGAAGCGCTCGCGGGCATTGATGTACTCCACATTGATGTGGAATTTGCGCTCGAAGAACTCCACCAGGAATTCAGGCTCGCCCTTGCGCATGAAGCCCTGGTCGATGAACATGCAGGTGAGCTGATCGCCGATCGCGCGGTGCAGCAGGAAGGCGAGTGTGGAGGAATCCACCCCGCCCGAGAGGGCCAGCAGCACCCGCTTGCTGCCCACCTGCGCCCGCACATCGGCGATGGCCTCGTCGATGAAGGCGGCGGTGGTCCAGTCGGGCTCGCAACCACAGATGTGGTACACGAAATTGCGGATCATCACCATGCCGCAGCTGGAGTGCACCACCTCGGGGTGGAATTGCACGCCATACAGCCGCCGCCGGTGATCGGCGATCGCCGCCTCGGGGGTGTTGTCGGTGTGGGCGAGGCGCACGAAGCCCTCGGGCAACTGCTCCACCGAGTCGCCGTGGCTCATCCACATCGTGGAGCCTTCCTCCACGTTGGTGAGCAGGTCGATCGGATCGTCCACGTACAGCGGTGCCTTGCCGTATTCGGCCCGGCCCGCCGCCACCACGGCGCCGCCGAGTTGCTGCACCATCAGCTGCATGCCGTAGCAGACCCCCAGCACCGGGATGCCCAGCTCCCACAGGCCGGGATCACAGACCGGCGCGCCCTCCTCGTACACCGAACTGGGGCCGCCGCTGAGGATGATGCCCTTCGGGGCGAGCTCCCGCAGTTCCTCGGCGGTGGTGGTGTAGCCCAGCACCAGGGAGAACACCTCCGTCTCCCGGATCCGGCGCGCGATCAGCTCCGAGTACTGGGAGCCGAAATCAAGGATCACGATCGCCGGATGGCGGGACGTCTGGGGGGACTCGGACATCGGGGCCTGCGGCCGGTTGGGCATTCGGACCACCCTAGGTCGCACCCCCTTGCCGGATTTCGGGCTGCAGCGGTGGTGGACTCCCGGCCAGGCGGGACCAGAGCACAAGGCCCTCCGGGCCCACGGCGCTGAGGCAACGGCCGCGATCGAACAGGGCGGCCCCCACCACCATCGAGCCCAGGTCGTGGCGGGCCAGGTAGGCGCGGCTGCGCTGCTCCACCGCCAGCGCGATCCGTTGCCGCAGCCGGGCCGCCGCCGCCGGATCCTGCCGCTCCAGCTCCGCCAGCGCCGCCGCCACGGTGGGGGCGCCGTGCAGGGCCGCCAGGCGGGCGTGGGGCAGGCCCTCCAGGGCCGCCAGGGCCGTGAGCACCTCGGCGCGGCCATCGGCCAGGTGGTGATGGGTGTGGAAGATGCCGCCCGCCAGCTTGATCAGCTTTCCCTGGTAGCCGAACAGCAGCAGCCGCTCCACCCCGCCGGCGGCGGCGGCCACCAGCAGGGGCCCCAGCCAGTTGCCCGCCTTGAGCAGCAGCGGGGCCGGCAACCCCAGCCGTGGGGCCAGATCGAGGCCGTTCTCGCCGATCACCAGCACCAGATCGCCGCTGAAGGAGGGATCGGCGCTGCGGGCCTGCAGATCCGCCAGGGCCTGCTGCAGCTGATCGGGGGCGGCGCTGCTCTGCACCTCCGCCTGGGTGCCGATCAGGGCCAGACCCTCCACCACCCCAAAGGCGGCGTTGCTGGTGCGCTCCGCCAGGCGGCGCCCCTCAGGAAGCACCACCCGCAGCAGCAGGCCACGGCCCGGCGGCACCAGGGGCCGCAGGGTGCGCTCCAGCAGCGCGCGGGCATAGGCCGAGAGGCAGAGGCGACCGCTGGCGGCCTCGACGCCGGCCCCCTCGCCGGCTTCGATCCGCATCCAGGCCCCCTCCGGATCGGGCTCCCGCCAGCGCAGCAGCGCCCACACGGCCAGTCCGCGGGTGAGATCGATTCCCCCCTCGCCCGGATCGCAGCGGCTCACCCCCAGGGCCCAGCCATCCGCCAGGGGCGCGGCCGCCTCCACCGGCAGCTCCACCGCATGGGCGGCACCCGCCTCGAGCACGAGAGGCTGCAGCGGCGCCGGTGGCTCCCCCCGCAGGCAGAGCAGGGCGGCCCGGGCGGCGGCCGCCAGCCACACCGGCAGGGTGTAGCCGCAGCGGGCGGGCGGCGCGGCCGCTGGTTCCA
Source organism: Synechococcus sp. (assembly GCA_046081905.1). Classification (GTDB taxonomy): domain Bacteria; phylum Cyanobacteriota; class Cyanobacteriia; order PCC-6307; family Cyanobiaceae; genus CBW1002. Next base: position 3,293 of record JBJTWS010000181.1, read on the forward strand.
TGGAGGGGGGAGAACGCTTACCTAGAGTGGGGGATTGCGCGTTGCTGCGCTGCGTTTCGCCCCGGCCCCATGCAGGACAAGCTCACGTTGATGATCCCCGGCCCCACCCCGGTGCCGGAAACCGTCCTGCAGGCGATGGGCCGTCACCCCATCGGCCACCGCAGCGCCGATTTTCAGAAGATCGTCAAGCGCACCACCGAACAGCTGCAGTGGCTGCACCAGACCAGCAACGACGTGCTGGTGATCACCGGCAGCGGCACCGCTGCGATGGAAGCCGGCATCATCAACGTGCTGAGCAAGGGCGACAGGGTGCTCTGCGGCGACAACGGCAAGTTCGGCGAGCGCTGGGTGAAGGTGGCCAAGGCCTACGGCCTGGACGTGCAGGTGATCCAGGCGGAGTGGGGCCAGCCCCTGGATCCCGAGGCCTTCCGCGCCGCCCTCGAGGCCGACACCGCCAAGGCGATCAAGGCGGTGATCCTCACCCACTCGGAAACCTCCACGGGGGTGATCAACGACCTGGAGGCCATCGCCGGCCACGTGAAGGCGCACGGCACCGCGCTCACGATCGCCGACTGCGTCACCAGCCTGGGGGCCTGCAACGTGCCGATGGATGCCTGGGGCATCGATGTGATCGGCTCCGGCTCCCAGAAGGGCTACATGATGCCGCCGGGCCTGGCCTTCGTGGCCGTGAGCGAGCGGGCCTGGGCGGCCTATGAGCGCTCCGATCTGCCGAAGTTCTATCTGGATCTGGGCAAATACCGCAAATCGGCCAAGGCCGACAGCAACCCCTTCACCCCGGCCATCAACCTCTACTTCGCCTTGGAGGCGGCGCTGGAGATGATGCAGGCCGAGGGCCTGGAGGCGATCTTCGCCCGCCATGCCCGCCACCGCGCCGCCGCCCAGGCCGGCATGAAGGCGATCGGCCTGCCCCTCTA